>DIYZ01000228.1 GCA_002427845.1 Chloracidobacterium sp. UBA6041
TAACCTTCGCATGAACAAAGGCGGGACCACTGCCGGCGCGACAGTATTCGACAGCGCGCAGCATCGTGTCGAGAGACTCCAGCGCGTCAGTACCATCGCACCGTTGCAAATATAGATTCGGAAAGTTTTCTACCAGCCGCGACACATCACCGCCCGCGGTTTGCACCTCGACAGGCACGCTGATCGCGTAGCCGTTATCTTCCAATAGAAACAGCACCGGCAACTTGAGATTGCACGCGGTATTGAGTGCTTCCCAGAATTCTCCTTCGCTGCTTGTGCCGTCGCCCAGCGAAACGTAAACCACCTCGTCGTTGTGGAAGTTTGCCGCGCGTTTCTTCAGCTCTCTGATCAACTTAAAGCGATAACCTGCTTCGGCGCAGCCCACGGCCTGCAACAGTTGAGTGCCAGTCGGCGACGACTGCGAAACAATGTTGAGTTTCTTGTTGCCCCAATGAGAGGGCATCTGGCGACCGTGCGAGTTTGGATCCTTTTCAGCGCCCACGGCGGCAAGCAACTGCTCGAGCGGCGTCATGCCGAGCTGGAGACATAGCGCGCGGTCGCGATAATAGGGATAAAACCAATCGTAACCCGGCTTCAAGGCCGTACCCGCGGCTACCAGCACCGCTTCATGACCGGCGCCGCTGATTTGAAAAAAGATCTTGTTCTGGTTCTTTAGTTGAATCTCTTTATCGTCGAGTCGGCGCGAGAGACACATCGTGCGATACATCCTGACCATCTCTTCAGGCGCAAGACGAGGGCGCTCGCGTCGCTCGCTTTTGTGTTGTTGCCGCTGCTCAGGGTCTCGAACTTGCGGAGGTGCCGGCTGAATTTTTGGCTGAGTTGCCGGCTGTGTCGCTGAAGCGATCGCAGTACTACTTGTTGATTGGGCCGACTGTGCCGGCGGCCTCTTTTCCTCTGGTGGAGCAACACGCTCAGCGGCTTCGGCCTTAGGCTTTCTAACGAGTTTTAAGACTTTGGTGTCGCTCATGATGGTTACGGCCGCGTGGCGGCAAAATGTTTATAGACCGCAACTGAATTAAGACGCTAGCTCCAGAGGAGCGAAACGTTTTCTGTCGCCCATGAATGGGCCGCATAACCAAGCGGCGTACGAAGCTATAAAATGCCGGGGCCTGCTGCCGCTCAGGACTCGCTTTCCAACGTTAGGCGATATTCTTCCGCCATTGACGGATGACCGTGGGCGACGGCGGCGGTGATACCGCGTTGATAGGTTTCTCTGGCCTTCTCGCGCTGGTTTGCCTTCTCATACGCGCGCGCCAGCATGCCGAAGGCATTTCCTTCGTCATCCGAAATCGCGAGGTAGCGCTCGAGAGTCTCGATCATTTCCTGGGTTTGCCCGGCCTTCTCATACTCCTTTGCCAGGCCAAACAAAATGCTGCTGTTGATAGGATCGCTCACCAACATTTGTTTGAAGATTTCGATGCGTGATGTGGCCATAGCGCTCCAGTGAGCAGTAAGCCGTGAGCTGTGAGCAGCAAAAACAAACTGCTTACCGCTTACCGCTCACTGCTTACCTCCAATGATGAGCTTCGCAATGGTTTGCAACTGCATGTTTGACGTTCCTTCGTAGATCGCGCCAATCTTCGAGTCGCGCCAGTATTTTTCCACTGGATAGTCTTTGACGTAGCCGTAGCCGCCATACAGTTCAATTGCCAGCGAGCTAACGCGCTCCGCGGCGCGGGAAGAATACAGCTTGGCCATCGCGGCTTCTTTCACGAAGTTCAGGCCCGCATCCTTCATGCGCGCGGCGTTGTAAACCATTAAGCGCGCCGCTTCCAGTTGTGTGGCCATCTCGGCGAGCTGAAATTGCACGCCCTGAAACTGGTTAATCGACTTGCCAAACTGCTGCCGCTCGCCGGTGTAAGCAATGGCCGCGTCCAGGGCGCCGCGCGTGATGCCGATCATCTGCGCGCCAATCCCAATCCGTCCCTCATTCAACGTTTCAATGGAAACTTTATAGCCCTTGCCCGCTTCACCCAGCACATTTTCTTTCGGCACCTTGCAGTCTGCTAATATCAACTCCGTTGTTGAGGAGGCGCGAATGCCAAGTTTGTTCTCTTTTTTGCCCACCGAGAAACCTTCGAAATTCTTTTCCACGATGAATGCGGTTATGCCGCGATAGCCTGCTTCGGGATTAGCATTCGCAAACAAGACAAATATTTCGGCTTCGTTCCCATTCGTGATCCAGAGCTTCTGCCCGTTTAGCAGATAATGGTCGCCTCTATCGACGGCGCGAGTTTGCATGGCAAAGGCATCCGAACCGGAGCCGGCTTCACTCAGCGCGTAGGCCCCAACCTTGTCACTTGCCAGTTCCGGCAAATATTTCTCTTTTTGTTCCTGATTTCCCCAGCGAATCAGGGCGTTATTCACGAGCGTATTTTGCACGTCAACAAGAACGCCGACGGAAGCATCAACGCGTGAGAGTTCCTCAACTGCCAGAATTGCGGTAAAGAATGAGGAGCCGGCGCCGCCAAACTCGTCCGGAGTTTCAATGCCCATCAAGCCGAGATCGAAACACTGCTTGATAAGGGCCGGATCGAGTTTGCCTTTTTCGTCCATCTCCTCGACGCGCGGCCGCAGTTCGCCCTCGGCAAACTCACGCACGCTCGCGCGAAACATTTGCTCGTCTTCGGAGAGCGTAGTTAACGGACGGCCAGCAAGCTCTTCAATAGCTGTTTGGGATTGACTCATCTTGACCTTGACTCGTCGCTGAACATGTCGGATTGAACGAGTAGCATCATAGTCAAGGCTAAAGTAAAAAGGCAAAGCTCCGGGACGGATAAAGTTTCGAGTTCGGGTTTCGAGTTACCTCTTCGGGGAGGTTTATACACTACGACGTTTAACTCGAAACTCGGAACTGGGAAAGGCTATGGAGCGCCAAAGCGCGCGCGGTATTCGGCCGACACGAGGAACGACTTGACCATCTCAGCGCTGCGGAAATCGCCGTTGAAGTCATTAATCTTGTGTAGCCAGAAGTCATACCCATCAAGGTTGGTATCAGGCGCTTCGTCCGGATTCCTCTGCAAATAGCCGAAGTATTGCATCAGCACGAAGGCTGAATTCAATTCGCGCCGTGAAAATGTCTCACTCTCCGCGATGCGACGCCACACGCGAGCGCGGGCTGCGATCGCTTTGCTCGTAGCTGTCCCCTCAAACTCTTCGATCGCCGCCGCGATCTCGCTCGGCGAAAGCGGACCACCGGCTTTTGAGTTGAGCTGATTTACGAACTCGGCCGGCGTCAGGTCGAGCGGGTATGCTTTGGTGAACTGCGGACGCGCGACGAAGCTTTCGATAAATGTAGTCTTATTCGCTTCGAGCAACTGTTCCCAACCGGGAGCGTTGACGACGACGCCCTGTGCAATCGTTCGGGTGTCCAACAGAAACTCACTCAGGTGTTCCGGCGGTAGTGCGAATGAGGCCCGGTATAGACGGTGGACCAAAAAGCCTGTCTGCTGGAATTCGATCGAAAGAAAGAAGGCCGCCGAAACGTTCATGCGGCGATCGGCTATGCAGGCCGCGTCCGTCCCGCAACTCGTGATCTGGCTTGACCAAAAAGCGAGTCCATCGGCGTCGGGCTCGCGGTTGAGGAAATCGCGATAATGCTGGCGCACGAAGAACTCCGCACCGTCAATCGGGTTGGACACCGGCTGGCCGCTATCGTTGTCGACTATGGTGAGTGTTGCAGTGCTGTTATTGCCGAGCGTGCCATCCACCACGTTGCCCAACTCGAGCGTAAGGCTTTCGTCACCTTCGACGTGGGCGTCATCCGTTATGAAGATAATGAAGCTCTTGCTTGTCTCACCAGGCTCGAATCTGAGTCTGCCGATCACGGGGATGACATCGCTGCGCTGCTGCGCTGAGCCATCGGTGGCTGAATAAGTGACTTCGGTCGCGCTCGATGTGTCGCCGGTGCGTTCCACCGTCACGGTAATGGTCCTCGTGCCTTCTGTGACACTGTAGCTTGCCGCGTTAAACTCCAACACGCTTTGCAAAGTAGCTCCGAAGTCGGCGACCTGATTAGCGCTCAGGTCATTGAAGGTCATGCTCGCGGCGGAAAAGAGATAATTTGTTTTCGCCGGCGTCACTGTATAGCTGCCTTCTGCCAACACGTTGAAGGAATAGTTGCCGTTCGCATCCGTTGTCGCCGAGCCGGATTGCGACCCGCTTAAGAGAACGGTCACTCCGCTCAAATCCTGGCCGTTGTTCGTTACCCGCCCGCTGATTGCATAGCTGACGAGCGAACCCGTGAAGTTTGCAGTCTTATTCGCGCCGAGATCGGCGAAGCTCGCGCTGGCAGGGAAAAACGTGTAATGAGTTTTTGCGGGAGTGATGTAGTACTCGCCTCCGGCTGGCAGGTCGGCGAATGAGTAATCGCCGGAGACATCGGTAGTCGTGCCCGCGCTTTGCGACCCGCTAAGACTGACGACCGTGTCGGCCATTGCGTTGCCGCTCGCGTTTACCAGACGACCACTGATGGTGTGCCGGTTCAGAGTGGCCTCGAAGTCGGCGGTCTCATTATCGCTCAGATTGTTGAACGCTTGTTTTGTTAGCGCGAAGGTGTAATGAGTCTGCGACGGAGTGAGGGCATAGTTTCCTTCAGCAGTCACTATGAACGAATAGTTGCCGCCAGCATCGGTCGTGGCGGTAGCCGATGCAGAACCGCTTAAGGCGACCGTAGCCCCTGCTAGTCCCTGTCCCGTGGCGTCGAGGACGTGACCATTGAGAGTGTAGCGGTTAAGGGTCGCCGTAAAGTCCGCTGTCTGATCGCCATTCGGTGTGGTGATCGTTTGGGCCGGCGCCTCGAAGTTGTAATTGACGCGAGTCGGTGTAACGGTATAGCTGCCGCTTGTAGGCAAACCTCCGAAGAAATATCCACCATCAGCGTCGGTCTGAGTCGCAACTGACTGGGAGCCGCCAAGGGTGACTATGACTCCCGGCAAGACGGCTCCGGTTTCATTCATTACCTGTCCGGCAATGGAGAAATTTGCCGAGGGCGCCGTGTTCAGGTAAGCCGCGAGCGCGGCGCGAACATCAGTGACGCACTGCGCCACTTCGCCGCATTGAAGAATGCGATCGGACCAGTAAAAGTGCGCTGCCGCGTCGGGGTCGCGGCCAAGCTGGGCGAGAAATTGCTGCCGCACATACTGCACGGGGTCGTCTTCCGGAGTCGCAGTCGTGATGACTTTGGTCTCCTGAGCATTCGAGTCAAGGTTGGTGTAGACGGAATTAATTACGGTGAGTTTCTCGGTGGTCGAATCCGCACGGATGCGATTAGCGGCGTCCACGCATTCCAATTGATCGAGGATGGCGTTGCCGACGCTGAGGAGATTAATAGCCGAGTCAGTGTTATGGCTCCACCCGTAATGCGATTTCTCGACGAGCACGCGTTCGAGGCCGTAGAGGTAGTGCCCAGTCGTCCCCAGATTCGAGACGTTCATGTATAGGCCAGTGATGTAGAGCAGATCGATCGGGGCGCTCGGCGGCGCGTAGCGATAGGGTAGACTGGAGAGGCCTATGAACCCGCCCTCGTCCAGGAACACGTTGCGAAGCACTACCTCTCTGCGAGGCGAGTCGCTCTCTGGCGCGGCAGCATTGCCGATGTTCACCCAGGAGAAAGGTGCGGAAACACTCAACTTTCCGTACAACTCGGCACGTAGTCCATAGTCGAGGAAAATCGCGTCGGCAATCGTAATGCCCTTCCATTCGATATTTTGTACAACGGAGGAGTAAACTCCGCTGTTGCATGTGCTACCCAGAAACACACTCTGCTCGATCTTTAGATTGCTGCGTACGCTCTGAACAATGGCTCCGCCTTCGATCAGACTACTCAAACCGTAAAACTCGCAATGTCTGATTGTTGCTTGCGAGATATCGTTAAGCGATAGCGTGATTAATGCGTCGGTGGTGACGTCAGGCGTCCCAATGAATGCGATGTCCTTGATTAGGAAGCCTTGCAGCCCTTTGATGTCGATCGCGATCCCTAAATCGCCGGTCCGGGGAGCAAACTCTGAGACCAGGTCAAGCCCATGAGCCAGGACACGCCCTGGCGCAGTCAAAGGAGGGACGGGCGTGGACGACTCAACACCCAGAATCGTAACGGAGGAA
>DIYZ01000054.1 GCA_002427845.1 Chloracidobacterium sp. UBA6041
TAGTCAAACTGCATCAGTACCAGAGTGCCGAGACTGTTGCCATGCATACCGTTTGACCTTTTGGCGCGGTCAAAATAAAGAAGCCGCCCCCGCTCGAGCGCAGACGGCTTCCGGTGAACTGTTGGGATTGGCCTGTGGCTGACTGTGTGCTGTCCTGAAAAGGAGGAGCACTGAGCAGTGAGACGACTAAACCTAAATCCTAACTAGTTACGATCAGGTTCAGAGGTCAGGCCGCAGCCACCTCACTGTGATAAGAACTCATATATTTAGAATCACCTCCTTTCCAGTGTTGCGGCGATAATAAAATACAAGCGCGCGCGCGTCAATCGCTTTTTTAGACGGGTATGTTGTCAGTGGCGGCTAAACGCTACTCGACCTTTCGCGTAAACCTTCCATGGATGCTCCACGCCGAAGAAGTAAGCCAGTTGGCGATAGTCGTCGCAATCGTGAATGACAAAGTCAGCAAGCTTGCCTGGTTCCAGTGAACCAATTTGTTCGCCGCGGTTCAATGTGAATGCCGCATTGATGGTAGCGGCTGTGACTGCTTCTGCCGGAGTCATCTTCAGGTGCGTTGCGGCAAGCGAAAGGATCATCGGCATCGCCGGCGTAGGTGACGAGCCGGGATTGAAATCCGTGGCGAGTACCACTGCCAGGCCGGCATCGATCATCTCGCGCGCCGCCGGATAACGACTCGAACCGAGCGCATACACCGACCCTGGCAAAAGCACTGGCTGTACTCCCGCCGACTTTAGCGCGGCTATTCCTACGTTGTCCGTGTACTCGAGATGGTCGGCTGTGACAGTATTAAGTTCCGCTGCCAGTTTTGCCCCGCCGGACAGCGACAATTGATCCGCATGTATTCGTAACCCGAGGCCATGACAACGTGCTGCCGAAAGAATCTTCCAGGACTCGTCAGTAGTGAAAACTTTTTCTTCGCAGAAAACATCGCAATACTCCGCGAGTTTCTCTGCCGCGACACGCGGTAACATTTCTTCCACTAACAGTGATACATATTGTTCGCGTCGCGCCTTGTATTCAGGTGGAATGTCGTGAGCGCCTAAAAACGTCGGGACGTACCTAAGCAGGTTCTTCGAATTTAGCAGCTTGATGGCCCGCAGAATTTTTAGCTCATCTTCGAGAGTGAGGCCGTAACCGGACTTGGCTTCAACCGTGGTTGTGCCGGTGCGCAGAAACCAATTTGCATAACGTTTGCCGGCTGCGACCAGCTCATCGAGCGTTGCCGCGCGCGTCGCGCGCACCGTTGATTGGATTCCCCCACCCCGCGCGGCAATCTGCTGGTAAGTCGCACCCAGCACACGTTCTTCAAACTCGCCCACTCGCGTGCCCGCAAAAACAGGATGCGTGTGCGCGTCGACAAAGCCGGGCATCACCACGCGGCCGCCCGCGTCGATCACTTCGCAGTCGTCCGTAATGAGCCGCTCGATTTCGGCGCGCGACTCTACCTTCTCAATCCGCCCACCAACGACGAGCATTGCGCCATCATGGATAATCGAAAGCTCGCGCAACTCCAGGCCTACGCGCGGACGCGCGGGCCCGGCAAGCGTGACGAGTTGCGCGCAGTTAATCACGGCTAGTGAACTTACCAACTTAGATCCCACTTGCACTTTTGTCCCGCGCCGTCTCAGGCTTCTTTGTACAACCAGGCACCAGCAACCGCGGCTACGGCGTATTCAACCAGTCCCCACACGACGACCATCACGGTCGTGCCCATCGGAATACCGAAAAGCACGTCATTTATGATCCCGGTGTAAAAGTAGACGCCGAACCACGCGAAGAGCCCCGCAATGATCGCCGTCTTAACGCCTGGGCCGAGGCGAGTTCTGATGCACGCGTATCCCAACACGAGCACGATGCCCATGACGAAAGTCAACCCAACAGCGACGACGATGAAGCTGCCGGAGGGCTCCGAGAAGTTGTGTTTGGCCATGAAGTCTTTCATCTGACTTGCCAGGACAAAGCTGTTCAGCAAAAACTCGCCAACGTTCAGTACCAGTCCGGCAAGTAGACCGCCAAGCACTACACGTCCGAAGTTTATGTTATTCATTTTCAGGCTCCTTTTTTTGGGGGGTTAGGAATCCAAATACATTTGCGCGGGAGGATTATCACAGGATTGAATTGAAGGCTAGTCTTATTGAGCCGAAGCAGTGCGCTGACCCGGCTTCTTGCGAAGCTGGTAAAGTGCCATTCCAATCGCGTTGGCGCCGACGACAACCACGATTATCTTTACTGCAAACAGCAAAGGGCTGCTGACATGAGTAATGGGAATCAAGGTGAAAAAACCGGCCACCACCGACACGATGAGGCCCGAAGCCGACGCAACCTTGAGCCAGAGCGGAGCCCTGACGCCAAACCGTTTTATGGCTACCAGCGGAATCGCGAAGAGCACGATATAGATTAAGGCATAAAAAGTCGTGGCGGCATTGTCCTGTAACTGAAACGCCTCTTGTTCCTTTACGCCGACCAGGCTCGCGAGGCTGAACACCAACGTTATCAAACCCACAAATAGTATCGAATTCACCGGTGTTCTATGACGCCCGTGCAAACGCGCGAACCATGCGGGCAGCAGGTCGTCCCAGCCCGCCACCATCGGCAGACGAGTATTGCCGGCAAAGTAAATGCTCATCAAAGCGATCTGTCTCGCCGCTACACCGAAGATGGTGATCGAGACGAGCATCGATACCCAGCCAAACGAACTGAAACCAAGGCTGAGTACTTGCGGAATCGGACCGATTAGATCGACTTTGTCCGGCGAGACAAAGGCCAGCACCGAACCCGTGCCGAGGATGAACATGAGCGCGATGATCGGAGCAGAGATCAAAACTGAGCGGCTGATATTGCGCGCGGGCGCGCGACATTCACCGGCGAGAATGGCGATGTATTCAAAGCCGGATAGGGCGCCAACGGCAAGTTTGCTAAAGACGTTTATGTTGTAGGTACTCAATTCTGGAAAGCTGGTCGAAAAGGGATGGTAGTTAGCGAGCGGGCCGCGGCCGGCGGTAATGAACGGCAGTAGAATCAGAGTCGCGAAGGTTAACAGCAGTAGCGCACCGCCGAAATTCTGGACCCACTTTCCGAGCGCCAGGCCTCGCCTCGACGCAGCGATCATTGTGACCATTAGCAGAGTGCAGATCAGCGTAGTCATCCACTTATTTTCGTGCATCCAGTCGGCGCGTGGTCCGATCGCGTAGGCGATGTTTTTCTTGATGATCAGTCCGATGCCCGACATCACCAGGATGCCAAAGATCCAGAGGTTCCAAGCCAGCATGAAGGCAACGAAGTCATTGAAGGCCAGTTTGGCCCATTGATAGAGTCCGCCTTCCAGGGGCATCAAGCGATTGAGAAAGATAACGACTGCGGCCAGCGGCAAATAAAAAGTGAGGATAGCGAGCAGCCAAAAGACCATTTGGTGATTGCCAAGCTTAGCCGCCCAGCCTACCCAAATGGTGCCGACTACAAAAACAATTTGCGTCAGAACTAGATCGAAGAGACCGAGTTCTTTTTTGAAGACAGCGCTGCGCTGCTCGACGTCTCTTTCGAGTTCGGCGAGTGCGGGAGGCGGAGTCGTTTGCGTTTCGGCAGTCAAGAAACCTCTTTAGAATTCCACCTATAAAACCTCATGGTCAGGAAGGCGGGCTTAGCACCCCAGCG
>DIYZ01000122.1:0-8815 GCA_002427845.1 Chloracidobacterium sp. UBA6041
GTGAACTATTACCGCGCGAACCTTTTCCGCTTGATGCGTGGGTCACATACAGGCGGGATTTCCACAACGGTTTCACCATCAGGGGAAACAGCGCCGAGAAGAGATAGCCGGATCCGAGTGCCGACGCTCTTCATCTTCGGTGAGCAGGACTTCGCGATTCTCCCTGAAACTGTACGCGGGATAGCAAAGTACCTCGACGCACCTTATCGAGAGGTGCGTATTGCCGACAGTGGCCACTGGGTGCAGAATGAGGCAGTCGCTGAAGTGAACGAAGCTCTAATCGATTTCCTCAGCTCGCAATGAGCTTCGCTGGGCGAAACCAAAGTAAGACTTGAATTGCGGCCAGGCCGCATTAATACCGGTGGGACCCGCGCAGAAGATCTCAAAGGCGTAATTGGACTCGATAAAGTATGTAGTCGCCAACTTGCTCACCCTTGTCGCGCTGATACCAGCGATCCAGATTCGACAGATCAGGTCCGCCAGCGGAAGGTACAATGACATACGAGAGAATATGTTGAACGGCGCGGTCTCGTGTGAATGAAGAATAGTAGGCCTTATAATCTGCGACCTGGAACGCAATCTCCTCACTTGTAATCGGCTTGGCTTGCATGGACAGATCGGGTATCACGCGCTCATGCCCGAAGGCTGCCGCGGCAAAGGTACTCATGGGTTGTGCCAATTCCTTTGTGAGTTTGTCTCCCTCTATGCCCGTAAAATAAAGGTACTCGTAGAAGCGCTCGCGGCTCTCGCCGGCAGCGAGGTTCAGGAAGTCGAAGTGAGGGGCCCACAACACGGCCTGAGGCGCAAACGTCGGCAAGATCACGGCGACTTTGTTGTCGCTAGCTAACACCAGAGGCCGAGGATCTGTCGCGGAGCTCGTAACTAATCCGTCGGCAGTGGATCGTTGTCGTAAACGTTGGCAGACCGCTGCCGCGCGATCTGTGAACTGGCTATCTCTAATTATCACTTTTGCAGGCGCCAGGACCTCAATAGCTGCCCACCAGATTGCGATGAACGCCAGGCGACCCGCCCAGCGATAGCGTATCGGTCGTCTTTCGCCCTCAGACCCACGCCAAATAATGACACTCGCCAATACCAGGCCAACAAGAGCCAGGTAGTTCGCGATGAACGATCCGTAATGGAAAGGCTGCAGTGAACGTCCTGTGATTACCTGCTGGTTAAATACAATTACCGGGGCAAGGGCAAACGAGGCGGCAAACAATGTCTCCGGAGCGCGCCAGTTCAGCCTTCCCCGGAGAGCACCAAAGGCAATCAGGACGATCGCGGCCAAGCCGATTAGTTCAGGCATGCGAAGTAGATCTGGAGCATGCGAAAGCGTCAACTTCTGACCGGCGTCCATGGTTACAGAACGGCGGGACAGCAATACCACATAGGGGACAAGCGCTGTTCCGGCCAGCAAGAGGATTGTCAGGAAAGGCCTGGAGTCTCGTCGCAGTTTTCCGGGATAGGCAACGAACCAGAGAAGCGCGATGCACGCCAGCCACGCCGCCGCAGTTGTCCAGAGGAAGAAGTAAGAAAAGATGAGTAGGTCCAGTACCAGACCTGCGGCGACCGCCCGGACAAACGCAAAACGGCGGTCGTTCAGGGCCTTCCAGACCAGGGTACAGAACACAAAGAACAGCGGAAAAGCTGCTACGGGCTCATATCGTCTGAGGAAGGGAAGAAAGGAATAGTTAGAACCAGAGATCAGTAGGTGTATCAAGCCCTCTCCCGCACCGAGCGCGCCAAAGCACAGGACTACTACGGATCCAGCGGCAGCTAGACTGCGATCTTGGATCACATTCGCAATTAGCCAGAAGATGGTGAGACACGCAAAGAAGGGCGCCAGAACTCCTAAACCTATAAACGCTGTCGACGACGATATCCCCAGGAGTCGAGCCGGAATCGCAATCATATAGGCGGGCAAAAACTGGATAGAAAAGAGAGATTCCGGCTGCGGATTATCGGGGCGGTCATCACGTCCTGTGTAGGGGTCGTTACGACGTGGCCGACCGTCAATCAATGCCTGGACATACGCGGAATAGACCCATTCGTCGCCATGAAGCTCCGCGTAACTGCCGTTCCATTGCGCACCGCGGGATCCCCACATCAAAAGCTGTGGGCAGAGGGACAGCAGCGTAAATGTGAGCGCTCCCCACACTGCAAATTTCCACTCTTTAGTTTTAGGTAGATGCATATGACAGAGTTGATGACCACCTTGATGAAAGGTTCTTTGAGTACGTCCTATACATGAGCTTTGATAAAGCCGAACCCCCCTTCTAGGGTCGCAACTGCACCCGGTAGAGTATGTGGTCGCCAACCTGGTCACCTCTGTCGCGTTCATACCACCGGTCGAGGTTGGACAAGTCTATACTCCCGTCCGCGGGGACAATAACGTAGGAGAGAAGGTGTTGAGCGGCTTTCTCACGCGTGAAAGAAGAAGCATATGCCTGATAGCCGGCGACCTCCTTCGCGATTTCCTCGCCTGTGATTGGCTTAGCGAGAAGAGACTGGTCAGGTATCACGCGCTCGTGGCCGAAGGCCGCTGCGGCAAGGGTGCTCATGGGTTGGCCCAGTTCCTTCGCAAACCTGCTTTCGTCGATTCCAGTATAGTAAAGATACTTATAGAAGCGCTCTCTCCTTTCATTCGGATGAAGGTCCAGGAAGTCGAAATGCGACTCCCAGAGTAAGGCGTGTGGCGCAAACGTAGGTAAGATCAGGGCGACTTTGTCGTCGCTCGCTAACACCAGTGGCCGAGGATCCGGACCCTCGGTAGTGTAACTGCGCGCTTTGTCAGTCTTTGCCAATTGTCCCAGTCGCTGGCAAATTGCCGCAGCGCGATCTGTGAATTGGCTAATCCGGACAATCAGTTTTGTAGGCGCCACTACCTCAATGAGACCCCACAAGATTGCGACAAACAGCAGTCGGGCCAGGATTCGCTGGCGCACTGGTTGTTCCATAGCTTGCGGCCTGCGCCATATGATCACAATAGCCAAAACGGCGCTCAGAAGGGCCACGTAGTTGGCAATGAAAACCTCGTAGTGAAAAGGTTGCAACGAACGGCCAGTAATAACCTGCTGGTTAAAAACAACCAAGGGCATGAGTGCAAACGAGGCGGCAAACAAGCTCTCAGGCGCGCGCCAATTTATTCTTCCGCGCAGAGCGCTAAAGATGATCAGAACTATTACCCCAAAACCGAGCAGCTCGGGAATCCGCAAAAGATCCGGGGCGTGCGAGAGGGCCATCTTTTGTCGGCTGTCCATTGTGACCGAGCGACGTGAGAGCAGAAGGGCATACGGAGCTACTGCTCCTAACGCCAGCATTAGGATGGTAGCGAATGACCAGACTCTCGTTCGCAGATCTTTGGGACGGGCTACAACCCACAAAAGCGCCATACACATGAACCAAGCCACAGCGCTGGTCCAAAGGTAGAAGTAGGAGAAAATGAGTAAGCCTAGAGTCAAACCCGCAACCACAGACCATGCAATACAGAAACGCTGTTCCGCCGTTAGCATCCTCCACACGAAAACGCAGAACACGAAGAACAGTGGAAAAGGAGCCAACGGTTCATATCGTCGTAAAAAAAGAAAGGAGCTGTACCCGTAATCAGACGTGAGTAGATGCACGACTCCTTGCCCAGCACCGAGCGCGCCAAAGCAAAGCACGACTACCGAGCCAACGGCGGCGAGCCTGTGATCCTTAATTACATTTGTAATCAGCCAGAAGATGGCAAGGCAGGAAAAGAATGGTGCCAAAACCGCTAAGGCAATAAACGCCGTCGATGAAGATGCACCCAAGAGACGGGCCGGGCCGGCAATCGCATACGCAGGCACGAATTGAATAGAGAAGAGAGATTCAGGTACAGGATGACCTGGGCTCTCCTCGCGTCCTGTGTAGGGATCATTACGACGTGGTCGGCCGTCAATCAAAGCTTGGATGTAAGCTGAATAGGCCCACTCATCACCATCAACCTCAGCGAAAGAGCCATTCCATTCTCGACCTCGGACACCCCACATCACAAGCTGCGGGTACACTGATAGCAGTGTAATTGCAAGGGCGCCCCATACCGCCCATTTCCAGCTTTCAATTCCAGAGCGACTCATGCGGTTTGAACTCAACGGAAGAGTAACAATCCAGTTAATAACGTAGCGTGACGACTCCAACTCTTATTGTCTAGGGACTCTCGGAGTTGATCTGTATTCTTGAGGTCGAGGTCAAATCTGGATTCTGTCGAGTGAGAGCAGATTAGAGGGGTTGCCAGTTTTGATGTGCGACCCACCAATTCGTGGTAAAGATATTAGCCCAGCGAGAAACTTATTGCGCGACGTTGTGGCAAACAATCAGGTGAGAGTCTCAATAGACCCTTGGGATAAGTCTGGCGGTGCTCGACTTATACGCCTGATATTCGGGGAATGCCTTTTCCAGAACTGCCTCTTCGTTCTTCATCCGCTGAAATTGTATTAAGACATGGACGAGGAATATGAGCAATGTGCTGAAAGAGAGAAACTGAATCAGGACAGCAAACGTCGCCAGTTCTTCCGTAACGTACAGGGGATGTCGGATGATTCCATAGGGACCGGTCGTAACAAGTCTGCGGGCTTCGGCCATTAGACTGTATGATCGACCCAAGTGTGTGAGGACAAAGATAGACATGGCCGTTCCCACGAGGCATATCGAACTGGCAATCACTGTTTGAACCATTGTCAGGTTAGCTCGGGGGAAAAAAGTTACCAGGGACATGAAGAACGTGCCCGCTATTGCCGTAACTCTCGGCACGATTCCCCTGGCTTTCTCGATTGGTTCCAGTCTGATGAGGAATAGGATCGACATCAACCCGAGGAAGCAGATGATGGACGACTTAGACACAACGTCAGCAAGGAATCTCAGGAATTCAGTATTATTCCCCGCCGCGGGATGGTCCTTGAGGAACACATACAGATCAACGACCTTCAGAAGCACAACAAAAAGGAAGAATGAAGACGGAACAATTCGACTGATGAAATCAAACAGCTTGACTCGATTGAACTGACTTGATCTCGGAGTATCGTACTCTTTCATCATAGTCTGATTCGCTCTCTTAAGTTTGCTTTAGTGCGGAGGCTCCAAGTTAAGGAGTGACAGACGTGCGGGCGAGCACGCCAACGGCCGTTGAGCTAATGCCAATAGTACCGCAGTTGTTGATCGTCTGCCAACATGCTTTATCTGGTATTAGCCGAATGCTAACCATTTCTTATGTTTGCCCATCTTTTGCACTTGTTGCAGGGTTCTGCTGGGTTGGGATGCCTGCCGGAGAATCAAGAAGATCGGATTCTGGCTTGGTAAGCTGGGGCAGTAAAGAGTTAACCGAGGAGATTCTGAAACGAACCGTCACAACGTGCCCGTGAGGAGGCCGAATGCCAGACGAAAACAAGGCGGTCTTGTATACCAACGAAGTGAGCATAAGGAGGATCACGCTGAATCGGCCTGAGAAGAGAAATGCGCTTAACAACGAGGTAATAGCTGGAATCATAGAAGCTTTGCGCGAAGCGGACGGCGACGAACGGACAAGGGCTATTGTTATCACCGGCTCAGGCAAGGACTTTTGCTCGGGTGCTGATCTGTCTGCGCTGGAGAAGATTTCGGAAGCCTCTGTCGCCGAAAATATGGAGGATGCACGATCGCTGATCGAACTTTTTCTGTTAATTCGGAAGGTTCGAGTTCCCGTGGTTGCCGCGGTTAGAGGGCGGGCGTTGGCGGGCGGTTGTGGATTAGCAAGCGCCTGTGACATTGTGCTTGCCTCAAACTCGGCTCGGTTCGGCTATCCCGAAGTGAAGATTGGATTCGTGCCGGCCATGGTCATGGCGATTTTGCGTCGAAATGTCTCCGAAAAGCAGGCCTTTGAACTTATCACGCGCGGCGCTGAGGTTAGTGCGGAAGAAGCCAGGCACATCGGTCTTGTCAATCACGTGTTCAACGATGAGAGCTTCGAAGCCGAGGTGACGGCTTACGTTCGCGGATTTGAAATGGTGAGTAAGTCTGCGGTTGCGCTAACGAAGACATTGCTCTACCAAACGGATGGCATGACTTTTGGCGACGCACTGGAGACGGGCGTTGATGTAAACGTCATTGCCCGGATGACTGAGGATTGCCAGAAAGGAATTGCTCAATTCCTGAAGAAGGACTAGCCAGCGCGCTTGCCTCGCGTACACATTCGATAGCGCATTCGATTACCGGATCACCGACGCGGTTAATCAAACCCATTTCAAGTGCATCAGCGCTGGAGTAGCGGCGTGCCGTTGCGAAAAACTCCAGGGCGCGCGCGCGGCCGATTACTCGCGGTAGCCTTTGGGTTCCTCCCCAACCCGTAATGATTCCCAGTTTCGCGCCCGGATGTGAAAAGACAGCACCCTTTGACGCAACTCGGATGTCGCAGCCGAGCGCGAGATCCAAGCCACCCCCCATGCAGTAGCCGTTGATGGCGGCGATAGTAATCTGCCTTGCGTCAGCGATGGTCTGGAATAACTCCTGGCCGAGCCTTGAAAACTTTAACGCAGCCTTGCTATCAAGTTGCGCGAGTTCTCGTATGTTCGCGCCAGATGCAAAGACGTCATCAGAACCGATGAAGATGACTGCTTGAATGTCGTTGCGCGGGAAGAGCGCCGATGTTGTGCGCCCTAACTCCTGAAGTGTGTCGAGTGAAAGTGGATTGCGCTGCGTTGGCCGGTTGAAACGGACGATAGCAATAGAGCCAGTAATTTCAGTGACTATTGGCGGCGGGTCTTCGTCGATCATTAAAACACAGGGCAAAACGTCGTCGCGTTAGACAAGATTCAAATCTGACAGAACGGCCCGCCGCCGCCGATCTATTCGCGTGGCTTTACGTTTTCGCGAAGAAACCTGACGATGTCTTCTGTAGACGTGCCCGGAAGAAAGATCTCGGCAATGCCTTGCGACTTCAGTTTTGCAATATCTTCCTGAGGAACTATCCCGCCTAAGAGAACAAGGCAGTCGTCCATGCCCTGGTCGTGAAGTAGTTGCACAATACGAGGACAAAGGGTGTTGTGGGCGCCGCTGAGAATGGAGACGCCGACAGCGTCAACGTCTTCCTGTAAGGCAGCGGCGGCAATCATTTCCGGCGTTTGGCGGAGTCCGGTGTAGATAACTTCCATTCCCGCGTCACGTAACGCGCGGGCAATAACCTTCGCCCCGCGATCGTGACCATCGAGGCCAGGCTTCGCAACCAACACACGGATCTTCTTCTCGTTCATATTTCAATTCTAACCCCAGTTAACAAATTGACCCAGCATTCCCTCGCGTTTGATGTAGGGTTTCATTTCTGAATAAGTGAAGAAATAACGGCCTCTCGGCTCGAAGGCTCGAATAACATGAGGAAAGCCCGCATCGTAAAGAAAGGTGATCCCCTTGCGGCCCACCTCGAACTCGTTCAGGTTTGCTGCTTCGAACTTTAGTTCTGCAAACGCTTCGACGATGCTGTTTCCCTGGTTACTCTCCAACTCAGAAGAGGTTTTTATCGTCCGCGTTATTTGTCCAAGTTCTGCGTGAAGTTTTGTGTCAACGATCCCGGCCAGCGACCCAAGTTTCGCGTCCAGAAAAACATCGCCCGGCTTGATGACAGCACCCGTCTTTAGATCGATTGCGAAGTGCTTGGTTTGCGTGTCCGGATAAGCCGCCATGCCGCTTTGAGTGAAGCTAATGTCCAAAATGTAGTTAGCGTTGTAATTGGTTTGATAGGTGAATTCAGTCAACCAGCTATCTTGTCGATATTCATTCAATGAATAATCAAAAACATTCTTGACGCTGAGAATCGATTGCACCCGACGTAGAATTTGGACATTGCTTAGACCGGAAACAATCGGGTACGTGACGGTTGCTGTCTTTCGTTCCGGGAATTCTTTTGCGAGTTTGGCGGGACGAATAAGGACCACTGTCCGCGGCCGGATGACAACTCTATCATTCGTCGTACGCGAGATGGATTTCGATTGCTGCAGATGAGAGCTCGCTGAAAGAAACGGAACGGTAAAAAACAGTAGCAGCAGCAGATATTCTGCAGGGGTTTTGCCGGGCATTAGAATGCGGGCTCTTCGTAGACTCCGTAAACATCGCGCAGGGCGGAGCAGATTTCACCGAGCGTGGCATAGGCTCGCACCGTTTCGATGGTCGCGGGCATGGTGTTTTCTTCGTTATGCGCTGCCAACTTAAGTTTTTCCAACGCATTGGCAACTGCGCCCGAATCGCGTGTCGTCCGTGTCTGCTCGAGACGCTCGATCTGATGCGTTCGAACAGACTCATCGATGACGAGCGTAGGGACTTCGGCGGGCTCGTCTGTCATCGCATACTTGTTCACACCGACAATTACTTGTTCCCCGCGTTCGACTGCCTTCTGATACTGGTACGCCGAATCCTGGATTTCTCTTTGAGGGAAGCCCTTCTCAATCGCCGCAACCATTCCGCCCATGGCGTCGATCTTGCGGAAATAGTCCAGCGCGCCCTCTTCCATTTTCTCTGTCAACGCTTCGATAAAGTAGGAACCGCCAAGGGGATCGATTGTATTTGCGACGCCGGTTTCCTCGGCGATAATCTGTTGCGTGCGGAGTGCAATTAGCGCGGCACGATCGGTTGGCAGGGCGAGAGCTTCGTCATAGGCGTCAGTGTGCAAGCTTTGCGTGCCTCCCAGCACTCCCGCAAGTGCCTGAATCGCAACGCGAACGATATTGTTCAGCGGTTGTTGAACTGTCAGTGAGACGCCGGCAGTTTGTGTATGAAAACGGAGCTTCAAAGTGCGTTCGTTAGTCGTGCCGAACCGCTCGCTCATTTC
>DIYZ01000122.1:9036-46149 GCA_002427845.1 Chloracidobacterium sp. UBA6041
AGTTCCAGGCCGGCGCGTAAGCCCCACTCCACATACTCGAGTCCATCGCGTAACGTAAACGCCAGTTCCTGTACTGCGGTCGCGCCAGCCTCGCGGATGTGGTAACCGCTAACAGACACCGGGTTATAGCGCGGCACGTTCTCCATGCAGAACTCAAACGTATCCACCACGAGCTTCATGGCCGGGCGAATGGGATAGATCCATTCCTTCTGTGCGATGTACTCCTTCAAAATGTCGTTCTGCAATGTGCCGGATATCTTTTTCCAGTCCGTGCCTTGCTTCTCTGCCACCACGAGGTACATAGCCAGCAAAACAGAAGCAGGCGCATTTATGGTCTGCGACACTGTGACTTGTTCGAGAGGTATTTTGTTGAACAGAACCTCCATGTCCGCCAACGACGATACTGCAACGCCACACTTGCCGACTTCTCCTTCAGAGAGCGGGGAATCAGCGTCGTAGCCCATCAACGTCGGCAGGTCATACGCCACCGATAGACCCGTTTGGCCTTGAGCGAGCAGGTACCGGAAGCGGGAGTTAGTCTCTTCGGGAGTGCTGAATCCGGCAAACTGGCGCATGGTCCAAAGCTTGCCGCGATATCCCGTCGGGTGAATACCGCGGGTGTAAGGAAACTCGCCTGGAAAGGAGATGTCGCGCGAGAAATCGAGATCTGCAATATCGGCAGGCGTGTAAAGTCGGTTCACTTCTTCCAGTGAAACGCTTTCGAAGCGCTTCCTGGTTTCCGGGTGCTTGGCTAGCGATGGCTCAAGCGTCTCCTTCTCCCAGCGTGCAACTGACTCTTCTGTTGCAGAATTGACCTCTTTAGTTTCAGGCATAACGCTCCCGATTTGTCCGGATTTATAACGGGAATTGCGATATTAGTTGACGAGTATTCGACTGTCAACACAGGCTAACCTTTGAATTTTCAGTTGCTTAAAAGAAGGGAGCGCGGTTGTGATGGCAGTCACAACCGCGCAGGCTCGGCAGGCACTCGCATGCGTGGCTTTCAAGCAGGGGAACTAGCGGGTAACCGGCAGGAAAATCAAATTCAGCGCCGTCCGTTGCGAAAGAGCTTCCCCAATTGCTCATTCGACGGGTATCACAATCTCGTTGGCTCGCACCATATTTAGACGGCTCCGGGCAGCTACCTCAATGGTGCGAGGATCAGTGCGCAGTTGTTCAATCTCCAGGCGCAACGACTGGTTTGTATTGCGTAATCCTTCGACATCCGCTTGCATCCGGACGTATTGCTGAGACGCCAAAGACATCTTCGTTCGAGTTCGCATCGTCACCGCAACACATATGGCGAACGTAGCTAGAATAATCATTCCAAAAATTACCCACGCGGGTATTACACCACCGCGCCGTCGAACCTCGGCGGGGGTACCTATGATATCCAGCGAGATCTCTCTCACCGATGCGAACGGGGAGCCTGCTCGAGGCACGACGCGTTGCGCGCGAATTCGCTCGTCAACCCAATAAGAATTTATGACCCTGCTCAAGAAGCACCTCCAAGTCCTTCGCTGATTCTGATTCCGCGTAGATGCGAACTACTGGTTCCGTCCCCGAAGGACGTATTAGCAACCAGGAGCCGTCCCCAAAAATAAACTTAAGGCCATCCATTCGATTTGTTTGCTCAACGCGCCGACCGCCTATTTCGTTCGGGTCCTGCTTCAGTTTCTCGCTGAGCGATTCCATGAGTTGCGGTGTTAAGCGAATACCAATTCTGCCGGATTCAAGCTTGCCAACGCGCGCATACAATTTCTTTAATTGTTCTGTCAGGCTCGTGCCGCGCGCCGCAACTGCCTCCGCTGCGAGCAAACACGCAAGGATGCCATCTTTCTCCGGATAGTGACCTTTGATCGACAGCCCTGCCGACTCTTCACCGCCGATGACAATCTTGTTTTCATTTATCAATTCTCCGATGTATTTGAAACCCACAGGCGTTTCGTAGACTGGAAGACCGCGATCCTTCGCCACACGATCCACCAAGTGCGAAGTTGCAACTGAACGGGCGGCGCCGCCGGTCCATTTTCTCGACTCCACCAAATAATCGAAGAGAAGGGCAATAAGTTGATTAGGCGTTATGAATGAACCATTCGAATCTATTACGCCAAAGCGATCAGCATCTCCATCTGTTGCGAGACCCAGGACACACCCTTTCGACAAAACTGCTTGGCGCAGCTCATCCAGGTGGCTTGCTTCCGGCTCCGGAGAACGTCCGCCAAACAGAACGTCGCGCCAGTTGTGGATAGTTTCCACTTCCAGCCCGTGGCTGCGTAATGCTTCATCCAGGTATCCGCGACCTGTTCCCCACAAAGGATCGTAGGCGTAACGACCTCCAGCCCGTGCAATGACGTCGAATCTGATCTTTGTGTTCAGATCGTCTAGATAACCGGGACGGGCTGCGAAAGTCTGGAATCTAACGTCGGTCGCTGATCTTGCTCCCTGGGCAGTTGGAGCACCCTTCAGTATGAGTCCCTCAACATTTCGGGTTATCTCCGGCAAAGCGGGCGCGCCATCGCTTGTTGAAAGTTTCATCCCGCTGTATTCAGGCGGGTTGTGCGAAGCAGTAAAATTGATGCCGCAGATAGCGCCTTTTGTGCGGATAGCGTGCGAAATTGTGGGCGTGGGAACGGGTTCGTCACAAAGGAGGGCCCGAAAAACGCTCTCGGAGATGACGTTCGCGCATTCTTCCGCAAACCGTTCGCCAAGAAATCGGGTGTCATACCCGATAACCATTAGGTTCCCATCCGGGCGGGCAGACTCGAAATGCGAACAGATGGCGCTCGTCACTGAGCGCACTCCGGCAAATGTGAATTCGTCGGCGATAACAGCACGCCAGCCAGAGGTTCCAAATCGAATGGTCATACTCGAGTTTTTAAGAAGCTGCTTAATAGCGTTTGTGCAGTTACCCACAAGATGCATGATACTTTGCCGCTTATGACCGCAATGGGATGTGCTTTCTTCATGGGCAATCCGTTGCCGGTCAACACTTTAGGGCAAGGTTGGCGGAATGTAGCACCGGTGCTTAACGCTGTAAAGCAATATCTTTGCAATGCTTTCCGCACGTAACCTTAACGTTTACTTGAAGTAAGCGCGCTTAATGGACCAAAAAGGCGAACGCCCGGCGAACACATTCTCGACACGTTTTGTGCGCAGCCCTGTGCTGCGTTTAAAGTTGTTGACACGAAATGGGTGCAAAGCTAGACTCACAGCGAAAAAGCGGAAGCTGGGATTGCCAACCGGCTAGTCACGAAAAGGTCCCAGTCCAGAGTCCGCTAGTCTTGCCTCACTTTTAAAATTCACGGCGCGCCCACTGAGCGACTAACCGGTGCCAGTCCACGAGATATCAACAAAATCGGGAGGCTGCATGCCTGACTTAAGCCATTCTTGCCCGGAATCTAAGGACGCCGACAGCGTTAACACGACCAACGAATTACCAATAGGCTCGATTGTTAGGGCTCTTTGTCAGGCGGCGAACTCTGGCCCTGATCTGCTCTACGAGGTGATGCTTAAATTGAGCCTGATGGTCGAAGCAACAGCTCCGATGTACGGGCTTTCGACCTGGACTTTGGAGACGGGTCAGAGACCACGATTGGAATGGGCAGAAGGACTTAGCGAGGCCGAGTTGAGCGCGGGACAAGCAATCGTTAGCGAATCGTTGGCGACTGATTCGCAGTGGCCCAAAATTCAAGTGCGCGATACGTCCGTTTGTTTTGTGTTGACTTCTGCCAGGCCTGGATGTGCAGGAGCCGCTCTTTACGGCTTGTGTGTTCGTCCCTTATCGACTCAGCAGGCCAGAGATCTTGGGGCCATAATGGACGTAACACGTCTGGCGCATTCGCATATCGCAGTGGGGCGTGCGATCGCAACGTCTGAACCCGCGGAAGCGAGGATAAGCAAGACCGCTCTTCCGGGAATGATTTTCGCCAGCCAGGCAATGAATGACGTCGGTCGTGTGGTCGCGCGCATTAAAGACTCAAATTCCACCGTACTGATCACTGGAGAGTCCGGTACAGGGAAGGAGCTGGTCGCGCACGCCATTCACCGGCTCAGCCGCCGTTGTGAGAAAGAGTTCATCCCGTTCAACTGTTCAGCAGCGCCCCCAGAGCTGATCGAAAGCATGCTCTTTGGGCACCGGAAAGGCAGTTTTACCGGCGCGCTTCGCGACAACGAAGGTTTAATACGCGCCGCCGAAAACGGAACGCTATTCCTGGACGAGATCGGTGATCTTCCTCTAGGTCTTCAGCCGAAGCTTCTTCGCTTTTTGCAAGAGGGTGAGATACACACTCTTGGTGAGCAGTCTCCGCGGAAAGTGAACATTCGCGTGATCGCTGCGACGCATAAAGACCTGGAGCAGTTGGTTCGCGATAAACTCTTCCGAGAAGATCTTTTTTACCGTATAGCCACGCTGACAGTGAAAGTCCCGCCCCTGAGAGAGCGTCCCGAAGACATTTCGGCGCTGATCTCTCACTACCTCTCTCACTACGCCAGACGAAACGACCGGGCGATAGCCGGCATCACCTGGGAAGCCATTCGTGTGCTTGAAAGCTACTCCTGGCCCGGCAATGTGCGCGAGCTGGCCGGCGAGATGGAGAGACTTGTCTTGTACGCGGACGAGAATGGTTACATTACGCCGGAACAGATCAGCGAACATATTCGTCCAGTGGGCTTTCAGAAGCATGCCGACAAGCGTTCAGGTGAAAATCTGGAACTGCTGCTGGAGGATTACGAACGGCGAGTGATAACTGAGACTTTGATACGCAATGACTGTAATGTAGCTAGGACAAGCGAGGCGTTGGGTCTCGGTTCGAGACAAACGCTATATAAGAAACTCAAGAGACTGGCTATCGATATCACTGATTTTCTTCAGGAAGATACGGAACCCGGGATGCAGTTCCGAGCCGAACGTTAGCGACTCAATATAACAAGAGTTTTTTTGTAAGCATTCGAGAAAGATCTCGGATGCTTTTCTTTTTGAAACGCCGATTGTCGCCTCCCCGGGTACAGTCTTTCATTTCGGTCGTCAACCATGGGCGACAAACTAGTTCGCTTGCAAAAGCGAAGTTTGGCGTAGCTCTGACCCCTCCGGCCCGGATCCTTCCTCTCACTGTTGTAAACGCAGGGCGACAAATAAGGACCCTCTTACGATAGCAACGCGAGCTCAACGCGAGCTCCAGCCTGATCTTTATTGCCTTTTGAGCACATGGCACGTCTCTTGTAATGGCGACGTTCAATCGCGACGTGGCAATACATCGCGAAAACAAAGTCGAGAGACGCTATACCGAATCTCATGAAGGCTTTCACCACAAAAGAGTTTGTATCGCTTGCAGTAATCGTAATCACGGCACCTGTGCTTGCAATGGGAGTCGCCCTTGCCGCGAGCGTCATGGTGGCGCGTGGAAACGCACTATTGCTTCTGGCACTGACTCTATGTGGCGCTGTAGTGAGCGGGATTAATGGCTTTGGCCGCCGCACGGTCAGGGCCGAATCTCAATCGCGCAGAAGCCGCGGAGGGCCACAGTCAAGCGTGGCCCTCACATCATGAGGCTTACATAACATCCTTCGCGAGCTTTCTTTCGACGCGGAAGAAGGCGAACGAGGTATCAAGCCATAACCAAACTAAGGAGCAAAAAAATGATTAGGAAATTCTTTCGCGATGAAACCGGTCTTGAGTTGTCGGAATATGCCGTTGCCGCAGCCTTGGTTGCGATTGCAGTCGTCGTTGCTTTCACGGCCCTCGGCGGCGCCATTAGCACTAAGATTAACTCGCTTGCCGCGACCATCAATGGATAGTCCTACTCAGGAAAACTGGGGCCCGGCGCGCTTTAGTTGAGGTCTAACTCGGGTAAAGCGCGTTGTCGGCTCCTCAAGAGTCGTGCCATCCGGAACAAGGAGAGCGAAAACATGATTAAGAATTTTCTTCGAGATGAAACCGGCCTTGAACTTTCAGAGTACGCAGTCGCCGCAGCGTTAATTGCGATCGCCTGTGTTGTTGCCTTTACAAGCCTCGGCGCAGCCATCGGCAGTCGAATTAACACGCTTGCCGCCACGATCAACGCATAGGTTTCCTGACTAAATCCGAGACAGCTTTAGTTGAGATCTTTAGAAGCAAAAGCGACCGGTAACAAGCGACTTCCCGGAAAACGATCGCTTTAGGGGTGTAAGAGATGTCTGAAACAGTTGTAACCATAGCTCTTCTTCTACCCCTGGCGGTGATCATTACCTATTACGATGTTCGCTATCGTCGTATTCCCAACGCGTTTGTACTCGCAACCCTCGCCGCCGGTGTGGCGATGAACGGGATCTTCGGAGGACTACCTGGTATTGCCGCAAGTTTCATGGGTTGCGTCCTCGGGTTTGTTTTGATGTTCATGCTTCACATCTTCGGAGCGATGGGCGCGGGAGACGTCAAGCTCTTCGCCGCGATTGGAGCGGTTACCGGTGCCGCGTTGGTGGTGCCTACTTTCCTGATTGTCATTCTAACAGGTGGGTTGCTGGCAGTCGTTTCGATCGTCCGCGCGGGAGTGGTGATGACTACGATGCATCGAGTGCTCCAGATATTTGTCGGGATGTTGCCAGGGTGGCAGATGCCAAAATTCGCTGTTCCCACGGACCGCAAACACACGATTCCTTACGGTGTAGCCATCACGATGGGCAGCATCATCTCCATGGCCATCTTTCGCACTTAAAAGCGTGTGCCTACATTCACACGCCTCTGATTCGGTCAACTGAAAACACGGAGAGTTAACTATGCGCAACAAACGTTTCTTTATCGTCTTAGCCGGTGCACTGATTTTCGGACTGCTCGCCGCGGTTTCCGTTACTCGTTATTTGTCGAGCGCACAGGCCTACAGCAAAAATCTCAACCGTGTTGCGGTTGCCAAGGTCGCGATTCCTCTCGGTACGAAGATCATTCCCGAGCAGGTGATGTTGGTCCAGTTTCCGCCCGAATCGACCCCCGATGGCGCCTTTGCGTCTGTCGAGAAGTTAACCGGACGAGTCGCGGTGATGAACATCGCGCCTCGCGAGCCAATCACGGAGGCGAGGCTGGCTCCCGAAGGAACCGCCGGCGGATTGTCAGCAGTAATCCCTGAAGGCTACCGAGCGATGACAGTCAAGGTTGACGACGTGGTTGGTATCTCGGGATTCATCATGCCAGGCACGCTCGTCGATATCGTGGTCGTCATAATTCCCGGCGATTCGGGTGCCCAGGGGCAGGATCCGATTTCCAAGATTGTTTTACAGAACATCAAGGTCTTGGCGAATGGTCAGAACATCGACAAACCCGAAAGAGAGCGCGAGGCCAATAGCGTAAAGGCAGTCACATTGCTAGTAACTCCCGAGCAGGCTGAAAAGCTCGCCCTGGCTGCGAGTGAAGGCAAGCTGCAACTGGTAATGCGCAATTCAATCGATCAGGGTGACGAACAAACGAAGGGAATCAATAAGCGCGGACTTTTAAATGGCGATCGCGCTATGCCAGCGCCCGAGCCCGGCTCGTTAAAGAGCGAACAAGTGAAACCAAATCCAAAGCCGGTGACGCGACCGGTTCGTACTGAACCAAAACCGGTAGCGGAGAATAAACCCGCACCTCCACGCGCTTCAGTTGAAATGATTGAAGGCGCGAAGAAACGCAATGTAGATTTTCCGTGATGAATATAGATGAGCGTTGCGGGTGTTAAGACTAAGTTAACTGTTTAGCAAAAGGAGCTAAAGATCATGCACAGCCGTTCCCCTATCACGCGCCGAGTAAGCTTGTTGCTGGCGTCATTGATGATCGTTCTTATTAATTCCATCGGCCACGCTCAGGCTACCTCTTACAAAGCATCCTTCAAAGAAAACAAAGAGGCTGTGGCGGTCAACGTCCTGGTGGGCCAATCGCGGGTGATCAATTTTGATAAGCCCGTCGGACGCTTCTCGGTTTCTAATCCGGAGATTGCCGAAGCGGTGCTGGTCACGCCCGATCAGGTGCTGGTGAACGGCAAAGCCTTCGGACAGGTGAACTTCATTGCCTGGGAGCAGTCCGGCGGTGAATACCTCGTGTTCGACGTCTATGTCCGCGCCAATCTCTCATTGATCGATTCTCAAATACGCGCCCTTTTCCCGAAGGACGACATTCGTCTCAGTCAGGCCAACGGCTCGGTGGTGATGTCGGGCAGTGTTACCGATCCTAAGACAGCCAGTCAGGCGCAGAGCGTCGTGGAAGCCGCCGGCTTTAAGGCCGTAAACATGCTTGCTTCGCCCGTGAAGAATATGTCCCAGGTTCAACTGCAAGTGCGCGTGGCCGAAGTGAGTCGCAGCCGTCTAAAGGATATGGGAACTTCATACACCTACCAGGGCGGTCCCGGTGGTGGCGGCTACGTCAACAGCGGTCAGGGTCCCAGTTCGCTCTCCAATCCCCCAGCTAGTCCGCTCAGCGGAATTATTTCGGGCGCACTTTCAAGCAGCGCGCTCAATATGCTCGTGATGGGAGGCAACTCACTCGCAATGCTGCGACTGCTTCAGACCGAGGGTTCCTTGCGCGAACTCGCGGAGCCGAACCTAATCGCCATGGATGGTCAGGAAGCCAGCTTCCTGGCAGGCGGTGAGTTCCCGGTTCCGATCGTTCAGGGCGGTGATAAGCCCACCGTTTCCATCATCTTCAAAGAGTATGGCGTGCGGCTGAATTTTAAGCCGACCATCATCGACGAAGACCACATCAGGCTGGAACTCGAACCGGAAGTGTCAACGATCGACTTTGGTAACGGCGTCAAGTTTAGCGGATTTTTGATTCCGGCATTAAAGACGCGCCGCGCCAAGACGGGAGTCGAACTTCGTGACGGGCAATCCTTCGCTCTCGGAGGTCTACTTGATAACAGTGAGACCAAGTCGCTTTCAAAGGTTCCCGTGCTTGGCGACATTCCAGTGCTGGGCGCGCTCTTCAAGTCAAAGTCTTTCCAGAAGAATGAGACTGAGTTGATGTTCATCGTGACGGCACACCTGGTTAAGCCGGTGAATCGTGATGACCTGCCGCAGATGCGTGGAGTTGACGGTCTGAAAAATGGATCGCCGCTAGGCCTCGAGCCCAAGGGCGAAGAGATCCAGGGAAGAACCGGTTTCTCCGTTACCGGACAGAATACCGAAGAAACACCGCCGGCTGGGCCAAAGCCGGTTGAACCAGCGAAAGTCGCAGAGCCTAAAGCGAAGCCTGCGACGACGTCAGCTGATTCCGCGAGCAAAGTTTCTTCGACCAGAAGCCTGGGTAACACCAACCAGCCGCTTCCAATTGCCAAGGCGATAACTGTTGAACTTGATTCTGAGCCAGTTAGGCCCTGGTAGTTTTCCAAATCACAGCGTGGTAATTCCACAGGAGGTGGCCATGAACAAACTGAAATTCAAAGGCACGCGTGATCGTAAAGGTGAGCGCGGTTCGATCCTTGCACTGTCCGCGCTCGGCATGCTCTCGGTCATACTGGCAGTTGGCCTTGGCGTCGATATCAGCCACTTCTATCTTGCAAAGACAGAGTTGCAGAATGCTGCTGATGCTTCGGCGCTTGCCGCAGCCTCCGCGATCAACTCAAACCCAAGTGGGATCATTGAAGGAACAACTCGCGCGGTAAAGGCGATGAACTCCTACGAGTTCAATAACACGAACGTACAGTTTCCACGCAGCAATGTTTTGTGGGCCGTCAATCTTGACGGTCCATACATGAGCGAAGCCGATGCCGCTACCGCTGCCCAGGCGCCGACTATCCGCTTCGTAAAAGTAACCACTCCTGATAGTCCGGTAGGGGTTTCGTTTGCGGCGATGGTTTTAGGGAGCAGTCGCAATCTTTCCGCCAACGCGACCGCGGGCCTTTCAGTTCCACTCAACCTTTACTGTGACTTTATTCCTCTATCCGTTCTCATTGACAACGACACGACCAAGTTAGTGCAGGGCCAGACATACACGATTCGCGCTAACACCGGCGGTTCGCCGTCGCCGGGAGACTACCAGATTCTCGCCGTTGCCGGCCCCGGCGGTGCCGATGTCGGATACGGCATCGGTGCCGGAGTGGACGCGTGTGCCAAGCCAGGAGACGTATATGCCGTCGACACAAAGCCAGGTCTGACGGCTGGAAAAGTCCGCACGGGAATCAACTCGCGTTTCGATGATTATGGTGGCAGCCAACTGGATCCGGTTAATGACCCGCCGGATACCAACATCAAAGAGGGCATTACCTGGGATGACTACAGCAAATACTTTGGTTGCGGTGGGTCCAACGCCATCGCGTGTGATTCAACATACGTGACAGCTCCCTCGCACGCGGGCGTCGACATGCGTCGCGTCGTATTAATACCGCTCGTCAAAATCAGTGAATTCGATCAGGGGCGTGGCACCGTCACGTTCTTCCGATTCGGCGCATTCTTTCTCAAAACCAAAGCAAGCGGTGGCAACGGCGGCGATCTTCAGGCCGAATACATCGACGACCGCATAGCTCTCGGCGAAGGCGGATACGATCCTACCGCCACCGCCGGTGACCCAACGTTGGCCGCACCAGTGCTCTACAAATAAGAGGTTGTGACGATGCTTTCCCGAATTCGAAAAGTTCGTACGCAGCGACGGCTTCGACGGCTGTTCCGTCTTCGCGCTCTGGCGAAAAACGAGCGCGGAATTCAGCTCGCTGAGCTCGCGATTGTCTTGCCGGTTATGCTGATCTTGTTTGCAGCCACCGCCGAATTCGGTCGGTACTTTTATGAGTACACCACGCTGGCCAAGGCAGCGCGCGTCGGCACACGCTACCTGGTCACGGCGAAAGTGAGCAGTTACGAAAAGAGCCAGGCCAAAAATCTGGTTGTATATGGCAATGCAGCCGGAACCGGATCTCCCCTGATCGAAGGATTGACCACGGACAACGTGATCATCACTGCAAAGGATTCTCAGGGAGCGGAACAGACCGCAGGCGTGCCGGAAACGATCACGGTGCAAATCAGCGGATTCAAACACCAAACGTTGTTTGATCTTGGCGGTTTGATGAACAACAACACCTTTTCGCTAAACGTGGATGTGAAACCCAGCGTCACGATGCGTTATTTGCTGACGACGCCGTTAGTCTGAGAGGCGACGATGATCCGAGTGCGTAAATCTAAAGACAAACAGCGTGGTGCAACGCTCGTCGAGTTTTCCATAGCGGCCACCGTTTTTCTGACTGTGATGTTTGCAGTGCTGGAATTCGGACGTGTTCTCTGGACCCACAATGCACTCACAGATGCAGCTCGCCAGGGCGCTCGCTATGCCGTTATGCACAAGGCATCTGACGTTGCGAGCGTGAAGAATGTCGTTGTCTACGGCGATCCTGCAGGCGGAACAAATCCCGTTGTGGAAAACCTGAGCACCACCAATGTGCAGGTCAGCTATTCGGGCTTTACGTTAGATGGCGGAACAGTTCAAGTAACTATTACCGATTATCAGTTTCATTTCGTCATCCCCATTGTCGGCACAACGATTCAAATGCCGAATTACACCACGACGCTGACGGGCGAATCCGCGGGGTTGATTCCGCCAACTCTATAAAACAACTTAGCCATCACGCAGGGGAAAAATGACGCAGCCACTAACAGTCGTAGTTCTAAGCACCGGCCTCGATAATTTCAAGGAGATTCGCTCCGCTCTGGCCACAGACGGTCGGGTGCAGTTGCTGGCAGGCGGAAACGATTCGGATCAACTGCACGAAGAAATAGTTCGCCTCAAACCTGCGGCGGCGATCATCGCACTTGGCGGCAACTCCGAGCAGGCACTCAAGTTCATTCAACGGTTGAATTTGGAATCACCGCGAACGGCAGTGATTTCCGCGGCGCACAACGCTTCTCCCGATGTCATTCTCCAGAGCCTGCGCGCCGGCGCGCGTGAATTTCTGCGCCTTCCCATCAGCCAGGACGAATTGACAACGGTTCTCGATCGCGTAGCAGACTTCTCAGCCGGACAAGTTGAAGCGCCGAAGAAGAAGGGCCGGATGATTGCCGTCTTTTCCAGCAAGGGCGGCTGCGGCACGTCCTTCATCGCCACTAACCTTGCGGCTGCGACCGCCGCGCGCACTGTTCTGGTTGACTTGAATCTTCAGGCGGGCGATCTGCCGCTTTTTCTTGGTGTAGAGCCGAAGTATTCGATTGCTGACATGGCGGAGAATCGCACGCGTCTTGACGACGCGCTGATCAGTAGTTTTGTTACGCCGTATTCATCGAACCTGTCGTTGCTAGCCGCGCCGAGAGAGGCCGACTCCGCTGACGAGATTGAGCCGGAACATGTTTTTGAGGTGCTGCAGCGTCTACGCGAGTCATACGAATACATCGTCCTTGATCCGCAACACACTTTCGACTCCATAACACTCGCGGCGCTCGATCAGGCAGACGAGATTGTTCTGGTCCTGACGCTCGACATACCGGCGATTCGCAGCACCCAACGTGCGTTGGAAATCTTCGATCGACTTGGCTATCCGCGTAAGAAAGTCCGCATCGTCGTAAATCGGTGGAGCAAACAGATCGATCTTGAGCTGCGACAGGTTGAAAAGTTTCTCGGTGAGCCGGTGCTCGGGTTTGTGCCCAGTGATTATCAAACGGCCGTTACCTCGATCAACCTTGGCCAACCGCTGGTGGAATCGAACGAGAATTCGAAGATTGCCATGGAGATAAGACGAATCGCAAGAACCATCGCGACGAGTGCAGTTTCAGTTCAAGAGGAGCCTAAGCCGCGGCGGGCGCTTTGGAAATCAATCTTCAAACGCGAGCCCGCTCGGAACCAGCTTGAATTTCAAGTCAGCAGTACAGACTTAAGTTTGTGACTTTGCAAGATAATCTGAAAACAGCCGATAACAAAACAAAATGGCACTGCGAGAAAGACTAATCAGAGAGACGATGGGCGGCCCTGGCGGCAACGTGAATACAGCCGAGGTCAGCCAGAACAGCCTTCAGGAAATGAAGTCGCGACTCCACCGCGCGCTGATCAATCGCATGGACCTGACTAAGCTGGCGACCTTAACGCCCGAGCAGGTGCACGCCGAAGTGTCCCGGCTGGCCGAGAGTGTTCTGGCGCAGGAAGCGATGCCGCTGTCGCTCTCAGAACGCGAGCACCTGGTCAACGACGTTCAGCATGAGCTCTTTGGTCTCGGTCCGCTCGAACCATTGCTTGCCGACAATACAGTTTCAGACATTCTCGTCAATACGCACAGCACTATCTATGTAGAGCGACGGGGCAAACTCGAGACTACCAACGTTGCTTTTAAAGACGACGAGCATCTTATGCGCGTCATCGAGCGGATCGTGTCTTCCGTTGGCCGCCGCATTGACGAGTCGTCGCCGATGGTTGATGCGCGCTTGCGTGATGGCTCTCGCGTCAACGCGATCATTCCCCCGCTTGCCATTGATGGACCAGTGCTTTCAATCCGTCGCTTCGGCGCCGAGCCACTGCGGATGAATGCGCTGATCGAAAACAAAGCGCTTACCAAAGATATCGCCGACATGCTGCAAATGTGCGTCAGCGCCCGGCTCAATTTGCTGATTTCCGGGGGCACTGGCGCCGGCAAGACTACGCTGCTTAATGCGCTTTCAGCTTACATTCCCGAAAACGAACGAATAGTTACGATCGAAGACTCTGCTGAGCTTCAGCTGCAGCAACCGCACGTCGTCCGTCTGGAAACCCGCCCGCCGAATATCGAGGGTCGTGGAGAAGTAACGCAGCGAGACCTGGTCCGCAACTCACTTCGCATGCGCCCCGATCGCATTGTCATCGGCGAGGTCCGCGGCGGCGAGGCAATCGACATGTTGCAGGCGATGAACACGGGCCATGACGGTAGTCTTACGACTATTCACGCTAATACACCACGTGATGCGCTGGCCCGCCTGGAGACGATGATTCAGATGACTGGCATGCGCTTGTCTGACCGCGCCATGCGCCAGCAGGTTGCGGCGGCAATCAATCTCGTGGTTCAGGTCGCGCGTCTTTCTGATGGCACCCGCCGGCTGACTTCCATCTCGGAAATCACTGGTATGGAAGGCGAGACAATAACGATGCAGGAGATTTTCCAGTTTGAGCGTACCGGCGTCGACACCCACGGGCAGGTGATTGGCCGGTTCCGTCCCACGGGCATTCGTCCGCGCTTTGCCGAGCGACTCAAGACCTGCGGTCTGCAACTGCCTCGCGTTTTCTTTGAAGAGATGTAAACCAGATGCTGATATCCTTCTTAGTATTTCTTTTCGGGTTGTTCCTGGTGCTCGGCGCATATTTGCTGGCCACGCGCGGCTCTGATGCGAAGCGCGCCCGGCTACAGAAACGTCTTTCTGATGCATTGCTTCACTCGTCCAACACAGAAGACGTGGAAGTCCTGCTTGCTCGCAACGAGCTGATGAGCGAGATTCCGTGGCTGAACCGAGTGCTGGTTCGTGTTCAAGCGGCGCTGCAATTGAAGCGCATGCTGGACCAGGCCGACCTGCACATTACGCCGTCGCGACTGGCGATGTTCTCTTTCATGGCCGGCATCCTGGCGGCGCTGGCCGCTTCAGTTATTAGGCCTTCGATTTTGTTGATGCTGGTCTGCGGACTTCTGGCGGCCCTGCTGCCGTTCGCCCATGTCTGGTGGAAACGGAAAAAGCGTTTTGATCAGTTTCTTGAGTATCTTCCGGACGCCCTGGATCTGATGAGTCGTGGATTAAGCGCCGGCCACGCTTTCTCGGAAGCGCTGCATATGGTGTCCGAGGAAATGCCTGAACCTATCGCCACTGAATTTCGCAAAACGTATGAAGAACAGAACCTCGGCCTGTCACTTAAGTTAGCGCTTGAGAACCTTATACAACGTATTCCTCTGCTTGATTTGCGAATGTGCGTGACGGCCATTCTCATCCAGCGTGAAACCGGCGGCAACCTCGCGGAGATCCTGGAGAAAGTTGCCTACACGATTCGCGAGCGTTTCCGGATTATGGGCGACCTGAAAACATTAACCACAAGCTCGCGAATGTCAGCCTGGTTGCTTTGCGGTCTACCCATCTTCGTGTCAATCGCCATCACCGTGATGAATCCCGAATACATGAGCGTGCTTTGGAAGGATTCGCGCGGCCATTACCTGATAGCGACTGCTTTGTTCATGCAAATAACCGGCATGCTGATCGTGCGGAAGATTTTGAGGATAAAGATTTGAAATTTGTCAGTAGTCAGTAGTCAATGGTCCGTTGCGAACCGACCTAATCAGACCCACGAATCGCAGACCCACTGACAACGACCCCCTAACCCCCGACACTGACCGCTAGACGACGAACAACGGACCACTGACTACCGACTACTGACAATTTGACAACTGATAACGAAACACTGGCTACTGACAATGTTATTACTCATCACCATCTCTACTTTCGTATGCATCTCGCTCGGCATGATGGGAGTTTACTGGCTCCTGTACCGTCCGCAGAGCGCTGCGACTGAACGGCTCAAACGGCTTGGCGAGCGTAATGCGGCGCCGACGTCTGCCGCCATATCTATCGATGAAGACGAGCGCGCATCGGAGCTCGCGGAGCGGCTTGCCTCTCCGCTTAGCCGCCTTTTGCCACCGTCGGCTGCGGAAGCAAAGAAGTTACAAAAGCAGTTGATGCAGGCCGGCTTTCGCTCGACCAGCGCGCCAGTTGTTTATCGCGCAATCCAGTTAATGACGATGGCTAGTTTGCCTGCAGTAGTGGCTTTGGTCTGCGCAGTAATGGCTCGCCCGGTCAGCAGTGCTCTGCTTTGGATTCTTCTCGCTTTCGTAATCGGTTTCTTTTTACCGCGCTATGCATTGCGACGGATGATCCGTTCGCGACAACAACTGGTGCGTTGGGGTCTCGCGGACGCCCTCGACCTGATGGTGATCTCAATAGAAGCTGGGCTCGGACTAAACGCTGCGATGATGAAAGTCAGCAGCGAATTGAAAGAAGTTCATCCGGACATCTGCGATGAATTTGAACTGGCAAACCTGGAGATACGAGTCGGACGCGAGCGCGATGAAGCGTTGCGCAATCTTGCAGAGCGCACGGGCGTGGATGATCTGCATAGCCTGGTCGCAATGCTGATTCAAACAGATCGATTTGGCACTTCCATAGCTCGCGCGATAAGAGCGTTCTCCGATTCACTACGCACGAAGCGTCGTCAACGTGCTGAGCAAGCTGCTCAAAAGGCCGCTGTGAAGTTGTTGCTTCCGCTCGCTTGTTTCCTGTTTCCAACGTTGTTCATCGCCATACTTGGCCCCGCTGCTCTCACCTTAATCGACACCCTTGGCAAGATGTAAAGGAGTTGGACTAATGCGCAAACGTACCCTAATCGCCATCTTTATCGCATTCATCCTGACCGTGGGGGCGACGGCCATGTGGAGCGCTTCCACAACTGAACGTGAAGGAGACGCAGACGCAAATGTTATAGAGGATTCCGGTTCGGCTACCGGAAGTGCAAACGAGCAGAAGAAGGGCGGCAATAAAGTAGTGCGGATTCTCGCGGCTCCGTTCAAAGCTTTTGGCCGGTTGTTCCACAAGGACGACAACAAACCTCACCGCATGACTGAGAAGGATGCGGAGAAGTTTGAAAGCGTCGGCGTTTCGCGCGTGGACGACAGCCGCAGCCCGGAGTCAAAGAAATTGGCCGTGGCAGACTCCGCAAAAGAGCACCTGGCAAACGGGCGGACGTATTTGTTGAGTGGACGAATCAATGAAGCTATCACTGAGCTGTCTACGGCTGTTTCGCTCGATCCGAAGTTGAGTGAAGCGCACAACTTGCTCGGTGTAGCTTATGACAAGAAGGGTCTCAATGATCGCGCTATGGATTCCTACGAGAAAGCAGTCAAGGTTCAGCCGGAGGACGCGCAGACACTGAACAACCTTGGCTTTTCGCTTTATCAAAATGGAAACTATCGCGCCGCTGTCGACAAGCTAAAGCGCGCTGTGAAATTAGCGCCTGGCGATGAGCGCATCCTGAATAACTTAGGACTAGCGCTATGCCGCCTCGGAAAGTTCCAGGATGCATTTAAGCACTTCGCTCGCGCCGCTGGTCCACTCACAGGGAATCTTAACACCGCCAGAATGCTGGAGCGGTTTGGTCGCGATGACGACGCAATTAGATACTATGAAGATGCGCGTCGCATCGAGCCAAATTGCAGTCTCGCTTTAAGACGCCTTGCTGATCTCTACAAGCGAACCGGGAACTCGGAACAATCCGCGTCGGCGGCCGCGACGCTGGTGAGCATTTCGGTCGACAACACAGCAACAGCGGGCAGGTAACCCCGGCGAGCGGGCCTGGATTTCTGGCCCGTCAACACGGACAAAGACTCAGTAAGTTGGACATAATCATGACGCAGACAACGATACTTTCGCGTGTTGAAGTGGAAACAATGGGGCCGCCAGTTCCGGAAGAGTTGGCGGATCTTGGAGTTGGCGAGGGTTTTCTTTGTGACCTTGTGCTTAAGCATGTCGCCATGCTCCCCGAACCTACAACAACGGCCGTTGCCGAGCGGTTGCATATGCCGCGGGCACTGACTGAAGAGCTTCTGCAAAAACTTTATCGCGAAAAACTCGTTGAAGTTAGAGTTCAAGCAACGGTCGGCTCCACGCGATATGCGATGTTGGACCACGGTTGGGATCGTTTGTTGCGGCTGCTCTCGATTTGTGGATACAGCGGGGCGGCACCCGTGTCTCTACAGGATTACAGCCACATGATGCGATTACAGTCGATACCGTCACCTCCGGCATCGATGGAGACGGTCCGCGCAGCGTTTCATGATTTGATCTTGCCGGAATCGCTCTTGCAAACACTCGGTTGCGTGATCAACTCACGCCGATCGCTTTTTCTGACAGGATTGCCCGGCACCGGAAAAACGGCTGTGGCCGAGCGCATCAACAACGCGTTGCCCGGAGCGATCTGGATTCCTTACGCAGTTGAAATTGATGGACAGATAATTCGAGTGTTCGATTCCCACTGTCATCGCCTGGCATCGCCTGATGCCACTCCGTTTGAGTACGACAGGCGTTGGGTGCTTATCGAGCGTCCGCTTGTCGTCGTGGGCGGTGAGCTGACACTGCAAAATGCTGACCTTACCTGGAGCGAAGCGGCGAAGTTTTACGAAGCCCCGTTTCAAATGAAATCAAATGGTGGCACGCTGGTGATCGACGATTTCGGCCGGCAGCGCGTTGCGCCTCAGGATCTGCTTAATCGCTGGATTGTGCCCCTTGAACGGCGCGTCGATTACCTGGCATTGCACACCGGAAAAAAGATTGAGGTGCCCTTTGAGCAGCTCGTAGTCTTTTCAACGAACCTCGATGAGAAGGACCTTGCCGATCAGGCGTTTCTGCGAAGGATGGGCTACCGCGCGCGCGTTGAGCCTCCGAACGCAGGCGCTTATGTGGAGATTTTCAAGCGTCAGGCTTATACCCGCGGTATTCGTTGTGAGCAACCGGTGTTGGACCATGTGCTCAACAAGTACCGAATTGAACGACGGCAAATGAAAGGATGCGAACCGCGCGACCTGCTTGATCGAGTAACCGACATTTGTTTATTTGAAGGGCAGGGATTGGAGTTGACGCCTAAAGTCGTGGACGTGGCGTGGCGCAACTACTTCGGTACCGCCCACACGTTTTCGCCGGCGCCCACGCAGGAGACCATGATCGAAAGAACACTTGCGGATCCGCTCGAGCTCTAGCCGGCTCGCATTGCACGCGGCTTGGATTCCTAAGTTATGAAATTAGCAGGGAAGGCACACCACATCCTTACTTTATGCGTCGCCGTATTGCTACTTAGCGGAACCGCGCAGGGCCACAAACGCCGGGCCCATGTGACTCGTGCGCCGAAGGTGACGGATGTCGCAGATCCTGCCGATTCTGTTAACGCCAGGGAAGATTCGCAGCAGGTTCAATTAAAGCTTATCGATGGTAGCTTGATTTTGGTGGATGAGGCCTGGGAAACCGAGCAGGGGATCTGGTATCGGCGGAGTGGAATAAGTCACCTCGTTACGCGTGACCGCATTAAAACAATTGAGCGCGGCTCAACCTCCAAGCCCAAGTCCACTCTTCAGGTGGCTAAAGTTGTAGTCAGTAATGGAACGCCCAACGGTTCTGACGATCAGCCAGCCTGGATTTATCTGGTGGGTGGGGCGCGCGTTGAAGCTGACAGCGCGACGGAATCGGCGGCCGGAGTTTGGTATAGGCGCGGTTCGCTCTCCATTTTCGTCGACCGCGCCAGAATAGACCATATTGAACGCGAAGATTTGGGAACTCTGGCCGAATCTGACTCTTCTTCCAAAAAAGCACGGGGCTGGACCACAGGGAGCTCAAGGATCGATAGCTTGATCAAACAAAGCGGTATGAAGTATAGCGTCGATCCCTATTTGATTTTTTGCGTTATGGAGCAGGAGTCACACTTTAATGCGCGCGCACTCTCGCCAAAAGGAGCGCGTGGCTTAATGCAGTTAATGCCCGGAACCAGTGCACGCCTAGGCGTCAGACGGCCATCCGACCCCGCACAGAACATCGCCGGCGGCACGCGTTATTTGAAGAAACTGATCCAACAGTTTGACGGCCGCATCGATTTGGTTTTAGCCAGCTATAACGCCGGGGAAGGCGCGGTGATGAAGTTTGGCCGCAGGGTGCCACCGTACCGGGAGACGCGGGATTATGTTAAGCGGATCAGTTACCGCTACCGGCGAAGTAAATCCCCAGTTTCGAAGAGTGAATCGACATCCGGCTTGGGAGTGACCGGAACTTAATCATGGTCTAATCGCCGGAGCGCAGCGAGTAATAATCACGCCAACAACAAATGAAAAGTACGTTAGTCAGATTAGTCTTCCTCGCATTGGTTTGTGGTGCGGTTTCGTTCTCCCCTAAAGCGCAACAGCTACCCGAAGCTCCGCTTACAAACGCAGCAGTTGTCAAACTTGTTCGCGCGGGTTTTAAAGAGAAAACTGTGATCGCCCTCATTCATAACCGGCCAAATCGCTTCAAACTCGATCCCGATAGACTAATCGAGCTGAAGCACAACGGGGTCGGCGAGAATATTATTCTGGCGATGCTGGCGCAGGATGAATCGTTTGTTATGGCTGACGACGACTGGACGGACGATTCCCAATTTAGAAGAGGCGCGACGAGATCAGGCGACGGCGGTCGGTCAGAGCGGTCTGATGGGTCCGATATTTTTGGCAGCAGCGGAGGTTCCAGCGGCCGGGCTAGCGGACGCGGGATGAGTGGCGCAAATCAAGGAGAAACAACCACGACAGGAAGCGCTACAGTTCGGATTTTGCGGCCGACTGAAGAGGGCGGAGCAGCGCCGAAACTTGAAAAGGCGCCTACCCTCAATAACGAGTCAATAATTAGGCTCGTCGAAGCAGGATTTTCCGAAGGCACAATTATCAAAAGAATTGAAGACTCTCCTGCCGATTTCGATCTTTCTAACGCTAAGATTCAAGAGCTTCGCAGGCGGCGCGTGAACGACGCGATCATCACCGCAATGACAAGCGCGATGAGCGATGAATCAGATCCAAAGCAAAATGCGCCGGCAAAGACCAAAGGAAACTAGCGCGCAAACAATGCTGTCAGTTCGTTTCTTGGTGATCCGACTGCCCGTAATCCTGTTGCTCATAATTGTCGCGCTCACACCTTCTGTTCTTGCACAGTCTAAAATACCCACGCCGACCCCGACGCCAAAACAGGATGAACAGGAGATCGATCCGGATGATGTAATCTCTGTGAATACCACAGAGGTGTTACTGCCGGTGACGGTTCGTGACAGCAGTGGACAACTTGTCAGTAACCTCACTCGGAAGGACTTCCGCATTTTTGAGGATGGAACAGAGCAGACCTTAAGTGATCTTAGTTTGCGGCAGGTTCCCGTGGATGTTGTTTTGATAGTTGATGCTTCATCGTCGGTAGCAGCTAATCTCGACGACTTCCGTAACGCAGCCGAAGGCTTTGCCGCTCATCTCGCCGCTGACGATCGCATCAGTCTTATTCAGTTTGACGATCGGGTTGTTTTGCTGCAGGACTGGACGAAGAGTCTGGTGCAGTTGCGTCGCGCCTTAAGGCGAATCGTGCCGGGAATGTTCACCCGGTTTCATGACGCGATGCTCCTGGCCTCACGTGACCAGGCGCCCCGAGGAAACGCCCGGCATGCGATCATCGTCCTGACTGATGGCATCGACAGCGGACGCGGGACGACGTTTGATTCGGCTCTTCGCGCGGCCCTTCAATCTCAAACAACTGTTTACGTAGTGAGCAATACGCAGATAGAAAGAGCGAGAAAGCAAGACGAACTGTCGACGCTGCTTGGCGGCTCGGATGCGACCGTGAGGTTCAACGAACTTCGAATTGATGACCTGCGACTAGGTCTTGCGGCGTTGGATTCAAGCGAGCGCAATCTGGAAAGGTTGACCGCGGCGACCGGCGGGCGCCTTTACAAACCGACAACTTTCAATGATCTCGAACGAACTTATGCCGAAGTTGCCGATGAGCTTCGCCATCAATATACCCTCTACTACTCTCCGCTAAACACGAAACGGGATGGACAGTTCCGCGCTGTCCGCGTCGAAACTACTAATTCCACTCATCAGGTTTCCGCGCGGATTGGTTATTACGCACCGAAAAAGTAAAGGCCATTTCTTTCGTCCCGCATACGGCCCGGTCGTCTGAATCCTTAACGCCGGAACTGAGGTCAAAATGCCACACGTGGGGTTCGCTTGGCCTTCTTGCGTCGTCTTGACACGAATATGCGAATCCTGTAACGTATCGGCCGCTCTATCAAGTCGAAGCTAAGTCGAGTTATTCATTTACTTACGGTCTGATGGAGGTTGGCGGCATGGTCATTGCCACTGACTGAACGGGAGTTTGCAAGGCTACGTGTGTGTTCTTACCTTGCGGCCAACAATTCTACTACGATAAAAGGTGTTTCAGGAGAGAGTATGCGACTAATCAAGCGTGCGGAAAAGGGCCTTACGCTGGCAGCCGGCGGCCTACACGACGTTATTCAATCGGTTAATAAATACAAACCCAACCCGTCCTTCACGCCTAAGTGGTCGGACAAACCCTTGCTGAAATCTTGGCAGAAGACCAAGCCGACACTCGGCTGGCCGCGCACCACGGATTCGCTCTGTCCTAATTGTGTAATCGAGGCAAGGGAATCAATTCTCAGCGGCAAGCAGGACGTTAGTATTCTGATCAATGAGAAGGTCGGAGAGATCAAAGCGCAGATCATTGAGCGCGATGGGGAGGTCTGGATGGTAAAGGATTGTCCAATCCACGGGCACTTCGAAGACATGATGGCCATCGACGTAAAGTTTCTGACGCATATCGAGAAGATGTTTCCCGGCCGCGATATCGACGCACATAGTGACGAGAAACTCCACAACCACGGCACCAGTACGATTAAGTATGGTCGCGGTGCTGTCCTGACTGTCGACCTGACTAATCGCTGCAACATGATGTGCGATCCGTGCTTTATGGACGCTAACCAGGTTGGTTTTGTCCACGAATTGAGCATGGAAGAGATCAGGGAGATTTTGGACAACGCGATTTCCATTAAGCCGCGCCGTCAGATGTCCGTGCAGTTCTCCGGTGGCGAGCCTTCAATTTCGCCGCACTTTATCGAATCCATTAAGTATGCGCGCAAGGTTGGTTACAATAGTGTTCAGGCGGCGACGAACGGAATCGAATTCGCCAAGAGTAAGGACTTCTGCCGTGAGGCGGCTGAAGCTGGTCTTCGTTATGTTTACCTGCAATTTGACGGCGTTGGTAATGATGCGAATAGCCATCGACAGGTAGGCAATTTGTTCGATGTGAAGATGAGGGCCATCAACAATCTGCACGAAGCAGGCGTGGAAATCGTGCTCGTAACCACACTGGTAAACGGTATCAACAACGACCAGGTCGGATCGATAATTCGTTTCGCGTTGGATAATCCGAAGAAGATCGCGTTCCTTTCGTTCCAGCCGGTTTCGTTTACTGGACGCGACGAAGAGATTACACCGCAACGCCGGTTGCAGCAGCGCTATACGCTGTCGCATTTGGCGCACGACGTTAAGGATCAGGTTGGTATTACCGAGCCGACGCGCGATTGGTTTCCGTTGTCGCTGATGGGCGCCTTTGCGGATTTCGCGGATCTGGTCCATGGTCCGCAAGCCGAATGGGGCCAGGTGTCATGCGGATGCCATCCGAATTGTGGAGTTGGCACTGCGGTGATGGTCGACAAAGAAACGCGCGAAATGCGTCCAGTTCCGGAGTTTCTAAACATCCCCGGCCTGGTGAAAGATATGCAGAAGATCACCGATGCCGCTCGCGGCAAGTGGATGTCAAACTTGATGATGGGGTTGGCGCTGCTCAAGCACTACAACCCTTACAAATCGCCATCGCAGTTTACGCTTTATGAGCTCTTCAAGAAATTCGACAAATCGTTTGGCTTGACTGGCAAGGATTACGGCAAGGTCAGCGGCGATCGGTCGCAGGACGATATTGAGAAGCGTCGCTCTGATCGTTGGAATTTCCTTTTCATTGCAGGAATGTGGTTTCAGGATCTCTTCAACTACGACTTCCGTCGCACAGAGATGTGCATCATCCCTTACGGTACTCAGGAAGGCGAGATATCCTTCTGTGCTTATAACACCGGCATAGGATGGAGAAACATCATCGAGAATATGCATCAGAACGCGACGGTAGCGAAGTGGTATGAGGAGCACGGCCGACATGAGATCTTCGCTCGTGGCAAGGAAGTCGAACTCAGTGAGAAGGTCCACGACCTCGTGTTGAATCCGATTGATCTGACTCGGCCGAATAAGCCTGAGATGGAAGGACCGAAGACGGCGCACGAAGAGGCTGTCATGATGCGGAAGCTCTATCAGGAGATCGTGCTCAAAAAGCAACTCGATACCAAGGAAGCCGACAAGCCCGTTCAGATTCAAGGTCTGAGCCGAAAGAAGCAAGCGCCGGCGGAAGCGGTTCTGGTCTAACAATCGGTCCGTAGTTAAAGAGCGAACCCTGCGAGCGAGTGATGTTCGCGGGGTTCGCTGTGTAAGAAGGCGCCAGGCTCGTTTCATTTCTGCGGCGCGAATTAGGCTAGCTGTCACGCACATAACGTGCTTACTTGACCCAAGGCGTTTGCGACGTGTTAAATAGCATCACAAAAAAGGAAACTTTAAGGAAAGACGGAAAGCGAATGGCTATAGTTACTGTTAATCAGGGTGAATCGATTGAAAGTGCGTTGCGTCGTTTCAAACGCAAAGTGATGACCGAAGAGATCATCAAGGACGCGAAAAAGCACGCGTTCTTCATCCCTCCAGGGCAAAAGGCGAAACTCAAGTCAGCTCTTGCGCGCAAACGGAACAAGAAGAAGGGCCGCATGCGCACTACCCCTCGAGACTAATTACCGCCCGTCCTTGTAAACGGCACGGCGGCGTGCCGTCTCCCAGCCGTGTAGCCTCAGCCCTTGGGACTGGCACCAGCGGTGTGGACACGTTTGGCAAGATGGGGCGGGGAAAGTTGCTGACCCAACCCACGCGGGTTTACGTATGACGAGAATTCTGCTGACAAACGACGACGGCATTCAGTCGAAGGGCTTAAGCAAGCTTGAAGAAGCGCTAAAGGACGTCGGCGATGTTTATGTCGTCGCTCCCGCATCGGAGATGAGTGGCGCTTCGCACAGTCTTACGCTGGCGCGACCCCTACGCATACGTCAGATTGACGAAAGACATTGGACCGTTGATGGCACACCTACCGACTGCGTCACGCTAGCCCTTAACAAAATTCTTTCCGCGGAAGAGATGCCCGACATTTGTGCCTCCGGAATTAATCACGGCGGAAATCTCGGTGACGATGCAACTTACTCCGGCACAGTTGCCGGCGCTCTTGAAGCAACGATCCTGGGCGTGCCCGGTCTCGCGTTTAGTCTTGTTGCGCGCGAGAATTTTGACTTCCGCGAAGCGGCGCAATTCGCGGTGGTAGCGGTGCGCAAGGTGTTGGCTGAAGGCTTGCCGGAAGGCACTCTACTAAATATCAACATTCCAGCTAAAGAGATCAAAGGCGTTCGGGTTACTCGACAGGGAATCAAAAACGCCCGCCCGGTTATCAGTGAGCACATTGATCCGCGAGGTAAACCATATTTTTGGATTGGTGAAGAGTATTTCAATACAAACTCGGCGGACGGAACCGATTACAACGCAATTGATTTAGGTTATATTTCAGTAACGCCGCTGAAGAGTGACATGACGGACCATAGCGCACTCAGTGCGATCGAGACCTGGAATTACTTAAAAGATTCCGAGTTGCTGTCTAAAGCCTAAAAGTCGGCCATGGGCGTTCACCTCGAATTGAAGTTTCGTGCAAACAACCGGTCAACAGCCTTCAAATAGAAGCCAGGATTATTCCATTCCCCGCGAGCGAATGGTCGAGAGGCTTCGCGATCATTATCAAATCCGTGACGAAAAAGTGCTGGAGGCGATGCGATCCATTCCTCGTCACGCCTTTGTGCCCGAGGCTCTTCAAGGTCGCGCCTATGGCGATCATGCGCTGCCGATTAGCGGCAGCCAAACAATTTCGCAACCTTACATTGTTGCCCGCATGACCGAACTGCTGGAGATCAACTCTGAAAGCAAGGTCCTCGAGATAGGCGCAGGTTCCGGATACCAAACCGCGGTTCTGGCGAAAGTTGCGGGTCAGGTTTATTCGATCGAACGAATCGCGAGTCTCGCGCGCGAAGCACAGGATCGTATCAGGCAACTGAACATTTATAACGCGACCGTGAAGTGTTTCGACGGCACGTTAGGTTGGGCTGCGAATGCTCCGTACGATGCAATACTGGTTGCCGCGGGCGGGCCCGGCATTCCCGAACCGCTCGTTGCTCAGTTAAAAGTTGACGGCAGATTGGTTGTCCCGGTCGGTGAATCCCGTGAGTCGCAACGCCTGGTTCGAATAATTAAGACTGCAACCGGGTACAAGGAAGAAGACCACGGTGGCTGCGCTTTTGTTCCATTGATCGGGCAGCATGGCTGGTCTACCTGAAGGTTTCGAGTTTCGAGTTTCTCTTGAGCTTTTGTCTACCCAAACGTCCTATCTTATTATCTCCCTCGTTCACTCGGCGTCTATGGTCTGATCTCGAAACTAGAAAACTCTAATTCCACAGTCTAACGTAATGATTGCACGAATAATCGAAATTCTGTCCGGGTTGATTGTGGCCACGATTTCCATGTTGGGCTACTCCGGAATAGTTTTGCTGATGGCAATTGAATCGGCCTGCATACCGTTGCCTTCGGAAATCATCATGCCTTTCTCAGGCTACCTGGTTTCCACCGGACAAATGAACCTGTGGGCGGCCGCTATTGCCGGCGCCGTGGGTTGCGTGCTTGGTTCACTTGTAGCGTATGCGGTGGGAATGTTTGGCGGCCGGCCTTTGATCGAGAAATATGGACGCTATGTCTTAGTTTCTCGTAAGGATCTGGACATGGCCGACCGCTGGTTTGCGAAGCGTGGCGAGATCATCGTTTTTGTAAGTCGTCTGCTTCCGGCTATCCGCACATTCATTGCTTTTCCTGCGGGTGTAGCTCGAATGAACGTAAAGCGGTTCGTGATTTACACGTTTGCCGGTTCGTTCCCCTGGTGTTTGGGGCTGGCCTACGTGGGCCAAAAGCTCGGTGAAAAGTGGAACAAGGACGACACGTTAAAAATCTGGTTTCATCGTTTCGATTTCCTCTTCGGAATTGCTGCTGTGTTAGTGATTGGCTGGTGGGTTTGGCGCCATCTAGGGCATCTGCGCGAAGAGAGGGCTGACGCTTAGAATTTCGATTTGGAAATGGCAATTCGAAATTCCAGACACGGGTTGGTTGAACGAAAAGCGTCATGCGAACCTCGCCGTCATGAACCGCCTTTGCCGAGAGCGAAGCCGTTGCCAAGTTGCTCCCTCCCGAGCAGAAAAACTGCACTGATCTTTTATCCTGAAGCTTTGCGCGTGAATGAACTTTTGGAAATAGTAAGTAGAATGATTCTCGCGCGTGACATCGCTCGGGTAGTGGGAAAGTTGAGGATGCGAGACGTGGAATTGCCCCTTGTTGACGATGCCGAAAGGCGTTGAGCACAAAGTGCTCAACGCCTTTCGGCATCATTGGAATTCTCACCCGAAGTTGCCGATGAGCTTCGCCATCAATATACTCCCGGATGAAGCTGCGACGGCTCGTCCTTTGCCGAGATCTCCAAACGGTCTCCGCGACGACCCACTCGCGCGCCTTGCGTGACCACGTGCAGCGTGCGGCGGTCGTCATCCGCGGGAAAGAGTTTGAGCTGTGGACGCTCCAATTCAACACGCGGCGGATTGGAAAGCATCGAAGCCAACCGCGCTTCTTCCGGCAGACAGATCGGCGCCAGCGAACACTTGACGCAAAGTCGCTCGTTCTCAGTCACCGGCGGACGCTCGACCGTGTCCTGCAACTCCCTGGCGCGCGCGATCGCTTTCGTCAAATCCTCCAACGCCTCGTCGTCAATCGGCACGCGCACCATCACGTTGCTGGCGTGATAACGAATGCGCCCTTCGGTAACCTTGCGGCCTGAGTGCTCCTCAACCAGGGCGGCATAAGCAATTACTTGCAGACGATCGCTGGCCCATGCTTTGGGCAAGCCCGTGGCCGAAACAGCCGACCGGCCCTTCTTGTGCTCGTACGGGATCAGCATGCCGTCGCGCCGCCGCACGCAATCAACCTTGCCCATGAGCCCCCAGCGCTCGCTTTCCAGATTGAGCCGGAGCCATTCGTCTTCGTCTTCGAGCCGCTCAAGTTCCACATGAAGACGCCGGCCCGCATAAACACGCTCATCGGCAATGCGAAGATTCTCGACCTCTTCGAGATAGAACAGCCGCTCGCAATACGCGAGCGCGTGCAGCGACATGATGCGCAGTGGTTGGGCCATGACTTAGGCTCCTATTGGTATCACTTGTTGACTATCATCGCTTCAATGATTTTGCGTGAAAACCGATGTGCTTCCGCTTAGGCTCGGGTGGCGTCATCAGTTGTCGAATCGCATCGAACACAACCTTGAACTGCCGATCGTACTTGCGCTCCAAGTCTTCCAACTTTCGGGCGAGTTCGGCATTTGAAGCGAGCATTTGTCGCAGGCGAACAAAGGCTCGGACAACCGCGACGCTCGCCTGGATGGCCCGTTCGCTGTTCAGGACATTAGCAGCCATGATTGCGCCGTGTTCGGTAAAGACGAGCGGGAGTTTCCGTCGGCCGCCGTGTTTCGAACTTGATGTCGCAAATTGCGATATCAAGTTGTCAAACTCGCCTTTCGTTAATCGAAACGCAAAATCCTTCGGAAATCTATCAGAGTTGCGCTTGACCTGCTCATTCAATCGAGTGGTTGAAACGCCGTACAGAACTGCGAGATCAGCGTCGAGAATCACCTTCTCCCCACGAATCAGAAGAATCGCTTGTTCAACTCGCTCAATCGGAATTGTCGTCGGTGATTTGCTCATCAGTGATCTTCGGTCTGGTCGCAACGTCGATACTTCATATGCTGGCCCCGCTTCAAGGTCACAATTTGTGACCTTGAACGCTAAGGGTTACTTCCTGCCACTCGCCGCTTTGATTTGCCTTACGGTGCCGTTAGGCACGAAATGTTTATAGACTCGATGCTGCCCTCAATACCTCGCAGCCCATTTATGGGCGGCGGCACATCGCGCTCCTACAGAGCGCCCGGTTATTTCCAGAGGCGCGTGAACTATAAACATTTCGCCGCTCTGCGGCTGAAAGCTAACTCGCTCAATTCGCCTATCCATAACTCCATTAATTCGGTTAGAATCCGATTGCTATGATCAAAGAGCACATGGACACGCGCGACGAATTATTGAATCGCATTTCGATTAACCCGAACGTCTGTTTCGGCAAGCCATGCATTAAAGGCACGCGCATTTGGGTCTCGCTGATTCTTGACTTCCTCGCTTCAGGCATGTCACAGGAAGAAGTCCTGAAAGAGTATCCCGATTTGACTTCGCTCGATATTCAAGCCTGCCTCGCTTATGGCGCTGAGATGAGCCGAGAGCGCCACGTCCCTATTCCCATCACCTCGCCCGCATGAAGCTTAAGCTCGACGAGAATTTCGGTCGCCGCTGCATTGATATCTTGAGCGACGCCAGTCACGATGTCGCTAGCTATAAACATTTCACCGCTCGGAGGCTGAAGATTCATTGCACCTGGGCCCGCATCGACCCTGTTCTTTACGGTTTCACTTAGGTAAAATATCAATCGCCATGATCCAGAGAGAAAAAATTGAAGAACTCTTGAATTTACCAGTCGATGAACGCCGCCGAGTGCTACGACTGCTTCAAGACAGCCTCCCTGAAAAGGACGAACGAGAATCCCGACCGCCAGATAGGGATCAAACGTCACCTGCCGCAAAATGGTTGCTGTCAATGGCCGGTCGCTACTCAGGTGGGCCGGGGAACACCGCCGCCCGCGCGGACGAGATCCTGCGCGCTGAGGTAACACTATGACACGAGGCGTTCTGTTGTATCCCGGCGAAGACGGTTTTGTTGTTGCCGAAGTGCCGAGTCTTCCCGGTTGCATCAGCCAAGGCAAGACCCGAGACGAGGCTCTTGCCAATGTGCGTGAAGCGATTTCGTTGCACGAAGAAGTTCTGCGCGAGCGCGGCGAGCCTGTACCTGACGATCGGGTCGAGTTGGTAGAGGTCGGCGCGTGAGCAAACTGCCTGTCGTCTCCGGCGCACAGTGCGTCAAGGCGCTCGGCAAGATTGGCTTTGAAGTCTATCGACAACGCGGCAGCCACATCGTTATGGTGCGAAACTCTCCTCCCGCCCAAACAACCATTCCCAATCACAAGGAACTGGACCGCGGCACCTTGCGTGCGATCATCCGCCAAGCTGGTCTTGCCGTCGAAGAATTCATCGCGCTGCTTTGACATTTCAGTTTCTCTAACAAATGCCAACTACTTGCTGACTACTGTAGTTTCCCGTCGCTGACCTCTGTTGTCTGATCGCTGACCTTTGCCTTTTTGCCACACGCGCGCTTTGCAGCGTCCGAGTTAACTCTAGAAACTCCGCTTCAAGAAGACTACTTGCGCTCCGCAGAGATCCTTCGGCAGTACGCCGATGCCAACCTCGACTTTGTAGACGCTTTGATCGTCGCAATGGCCGAACACCTGAACATCAACCGCCTACTGACCCTCGATCGCCGCGACTTCCAATTGATCCGTCCAAAGCATTGCATCAGTTTCGAACTGCTTCCGTAGTCAATCGCGGCTGTTACTCCCCGCTTCTCACATCAGTTTGAACTCAACGGAGCCAGTAAAGGTCGCCTGATAACAGTCCAAGCCGATTCGTTATCAAGCACCTCATTGGTGATGTCCGCTTCATCAGACAAACGATATTGGCCCCATCGCGTGTTTGATCCAACGTGATCAGGCCAGATCGGCAATGAAAGATCACCTTCATCCTGCGCCATCAATAGCCGACCTTTGATTACCCGATCACCAATCTCTTTGATCTCATCAACCAAGTGGGTGCTTTCGCCGAGAGACAATCCGCCGAAACGGTGAACCTGATCCGGCGTCGCGAGAGCAGTCCGCACACGACTGGCTAACGGGACGTCGGCTCTCTCTGTTGGCCCAGTGCGAACCCACACCGCAAGTTGCACACCGGTTAGCAACTCTTGAAAGTCAGGTCGACGATTTTCACCCAAGCCCAAACCGTTCTCCTTTTTCTTAACACGCCACATCGTCCGCAGCACGACCGAATAAGACGGTTCGGAAAGTAAGGCGATTGCTATTTCAGCGCCTTCGTGCGTGCGGCGATTGACTTCGCCGCACATCGATAAAAGCATTCCGTAGACTGTTGCCGGTGGGGGTACAGGAAACGTTTCGAAGTACTCACGGGCGCGAGGAACCCGAAAACTCGCGACCGGAATCGAAACATAAAGTCGGATTGTTTCGACGCTCATATTCCCAAATCCTTACGAACTTGTTGTTTCAAATTCTCAGCCGTCGCCTTCACGCCTTCATGCAGGAACGCGCCGTTTCCATCTCCGTTTAAATGCTCCCTGTCAGCGTCGGAGAGCGTTCTTACGATGCTGCCACCAACGTAGAGCTCGCTCGCCGCGATATCGCCGTTTTTGACCTTGTCCACAATGGTCGGAAAAGAAAGGTTCGCATCCGCATCCATCTCAAATCCGTAAAGCAAGCGCGGCGCAAAGTCCTCAGCCCAACGAAACACAATTGATTCGGGAGCGAAGTCGTACAAGAATCGGCTTTGATTGCCCGCGACTTCCGACAATCCTGTGACGGCATCAATCACATCCAGCACACGCGTTGGCTCGCGAAGCGATTCAGGGGTAAGCGCGATGCCATATTGATAACGGGTGGCATGGACTTCCGTGCCATACAGGCTGACGTTTGTTTTCTTACCGCTCTTGGCGTTGAAAGTGATATCGCCTGCAAACGGCGCTAGCGAAATAGCGCGTGTCACTTCCAATGCGCCGCGCCGTTTATCGGTCGTGCCTTGCGACATGACTTTGATTTGGTCGCTAAGCAATTTGATTCGCTCTTTAAGCGATTTACCGTTAGCCTCTTTTTGCTCGTCCCTTGATAGTTGCTTGAACTCACCGTCGAGTTTATTCTTTTCATCTTTCAGGTTATCCAGCGTGTCGTTACCGTCGGTGCTGGCGGCTTCGGCGAGCATAAAGCCCATCGCATCGTCGTCAATGAACGTGGGTTGACTACGTTCGGCTTCATCCTTACTTGTCCAAGGTTTCCACGTTTGGTCCTGCCACTCATGTTCGGCGGTTTCTTCATTCCAGCGCCGATTCACTGACTCTTTCCCGTTGCTTCGTTGCCAAAAGTAGCGCAAAGCCCAACGTATAGCTTCCGCCGAAACCGTAGTGTGGACTTCATTCTTCCACAAGAGTTTCTGCAATGTCGTGATGTTGCCGTCGGTCTCGCCACGATTGTTAGCGGCTGCGCCATACGGCGTGACAACCAGTCCGAATAAATGTTTGCTCATTGTGCGTTCTCTCCTTCCAAGTTACTTCCATCTTTTAGTGCGTCCGCTTCCTCCCTTGATTGGGGCTGGTAGCTTACCAATGCCAGTAGTACGAGGTCTTTCGCAGTGCGCCAGTTTTTCTCGTCGAAGAGCGGCCAGAGATTTATTAAGCCGTCGCCTTGCAGTAGCTCGTTAGTGCCGCCGCGGGACCAGAAATCAACAACGGTCCCGCGCAAGGTTTCCGCATTCTTACAACGCGCTAAAGACGTTCGCAATCTCTCCGCTTCTTTTCGCGCGAGCGACGAAAAGTTTGCGTTCTCTCTCATAGCACGCTCCCCTAATTTGCCCAATCGTCTCCGCCAGCTTTCGTGACAGACTTTGATGAACAGGCGTTCTCGCTCATCATCAAACTTGGCTTCTTCGACCATTTGTCCAAGCTCCTTTCGTTCATAAAAAAGTTGTTCGCGAGTTTCTTTTCGCGTCATGTAGTCCGCAATGTTGTGATACCAGACTTCGCTGCTTGCGATGTTGTCGGCTATCAGTTCGCGGGCAGAGAATGTAGTCGCAAAATACCTTTCCGGCTCGTTCCTCTTAGCGCTTACTTGCTGCCAGCGATTTTTGAACAGTGCGGCCGCGAGCCGATAGTTTTCCAAACCTGACAAATTCCCGGAAAAAATGTTGCGGGTGGCTGTGCGGGATTTCTGCTTCTCATTCCAAGCGACTATGCCAAATGTGATAACGCGACAAAAGAAGCGGTCGCGCATTAGCTTGGCGAAGTGGTTGCTGATGGAGCTTGTTTCAATGGTTAAGAGCATCCGCAAGGCCGCGTCTGACGCGCTGCTCGCCGTCAACTCGAGGACGGCTTGAGCGGCAATGACTTGACGCAATCGGGCGTAGATTCCCAGATCTTTGATTTCGGGTAGAAGTAAAGCCAGTCGCGTTTTGCGTCCTTTAACTCTTGAGCTGATGAGGTAGTAGATCACACCGACAGGTGCGAAGAGTAACAATAGTGCCAGTTCAAAAGGTTCCTTAATTGTAGTTGCCTTTTGCGATATGCTATCCACATGTCTAACTGAGCCACCCGGATAAAGCCAACCAATAATTTTAACTTTCTCTCTGAATGAGCCTTTGTTATCAATCCAATCCTTGGCAATATTTTTGTCCTCAACAACCTTGCGATGTATGAACTGCTTGATCGGCTCAAAATCTTTGAGCCAATAGATCTTGTTATCTCCAACGTCATAACTCAGCGTTGTCTTTGCTGATTTTTCTCGGTGCTTGCCATATTGCAAAAAACTATTTAGCAAAGCGTTGTAGAGATGATGCCGTTGCGCATAGTTCAACTCTCGCTCCGGTTCGAGCCCGGCGAGGCGGATGAAACCTTTATCGTCGATCCAGAAAGACTTCTTAATTAGCTTTTCAAATGCGGCTTTAGGCGTGTTCTCTGTCCATGTCAAAACCACCTGTTTTGATTCGAGTTGCCATTCCAGGCCGTGAATCTTTTGCTCTTTTCCATCAAAGGCTTGAAGCGTCATATACAGTCCGGCAAGTCCGGCCTTGTGCAAGGCAGTCATGCCTGGAGCGTTGAGCCGAAGTGTCATTGTTGTTGCCATCGCGCACCTCTTTGTTCGTCGTAATCAATCGCGTTCGGCGGCGCGATTAGATGGCCCTTGAACTCAGGCCAATTCTCCATTCGTTTCCTAAAATTCATTGGGATTGCTTTCCTGACGCGCTCTTTGGCGCTTTGTCGGCAAGCTGCTTCGTCTTGGGGCAAAATAATCGAGACGGAAACGCTTGGCTCGCGCACCGATTCAGGTTCGGCAAACCAACCTGAATCGAGCCAATTAGTTCTTGTAATTCAAAGACTCGTTGTTATCGTTTTCTTGTGGCAGAGCCTTGAACGATTCAGCTAAATCAATTTGGTTTAAGGGACGATTGAGCTTCTTAAGTCCTTCGATCCAATCTAGCGCCGTCTCAGTTTCCCTTTCCTTATAAGGCAACGCATCTTCTGGTTTATAGAAATAAGCTGTACGAGGAGTGCCTTTGTTTTCGGGCGTGATGCGGCGATTGAGTCTGCCAAGACGTTGAATCAATGAGGACACGGCAGCGACTTCGCTAATTAGAACATCGGCGTCAAGGTCGAGCGACATATCCGCTACTTGGGTCGTCACAGCAATAAATGCGGCATCTGACTTCTCGCGGTCAAAGCCATCAATTATGTTCCGATGGCGCTCCTTGCGATGTTCGTACTTGAAGCGACTGTGGTAAGTCTCGACGGGAAAATCCTTCGCCTCAAGTTTGTCGTAAACGTCTTGCGCCCGCTTAACTTGGTTGCAAATCCACAAGACTTTCTTCTTCTCCGGCACGGCTTCAGCGATGATCGCAGCCGTTTTGTTCTTGTCTGAGAGCAATTGAAATCGATAGCGCGGCAATTCTTCGAGTTCGATGGGCGACGGCATCTCGGCAAACTGAGAAAGCGGAATGTTTCTAAGTAAGAAACTCTTACGTTCGGGTGGCAGCGATGTCATCAATAAGAAATGCGCGCCCGGCATAGCTTTGATAAGTGCAATGACGGCAGCGAACATCCGATTGTCATAAGCGTGAAGTTCATCAAAGACGAACGAGCCCGTGAGAATCGCCGGAGAGTTGTACAACCCGCGTCGATTGTTGCGTGGCAATGACAAAACCATGTCAGCCGTGCAAATGATGACTTGCGGACTCCATGCCCGCAGAGATTCGATACGAATTAGTTTTTCCTCTTTGTCTTCGTCGCCTTTGACTTCAGCTAAGTCATCCAAGACTTCCGCCAAATCATTCAGATCAACATCAGCGCGAGAGTGCATCAAATCGGCTTCCACGTCGGTTTCGGCAACATAATCTCTATACCCTTCGGTTGCCGTGCCGGTTGTCGGATAACAGAAGAAAAGTTTCCTGCCATTGGCGTGCGTCGCCGCCCAAGCATAAGCCGCCGCTGTCTTGCCCGTGCCACAACCAGCTTCGACAAGCGTGATTTGCTTTCCTGATCCGGCAATCGCCTTTTGGAATGGGCGCAGCGCTTTCCCTTTCAGACGCGCACGGACAACTTCGTGCATCTTGTCCGAAGTGACGAATTGGGTTTCCGCGAGATTCGCGCGCACCCACTTGTGGGGCGTGACTTTTTCCGGTGACAACGCACTTCCGGCGACATCAGCCGCCGCCGTCAGTGCCTTCAGTGCCGCCGCTAATCGCCACCATTCAGGATCATTCTTTAGCCTGTCTTTGAAAGACCTGCTGCCGAACTTGAACGGCAGATGCCGGTCTTTAAGTGAATTCGGTTTACCCTCAATCAAACTAAAGCACACTTCGGTTGTCACGCTCTCGCCGAAGAGATTCTTAAGCTCAGAATGCGTAAGCAGCATTTGCAAACCTGTATCGCAGCCGCCATCGCGCAAAGCAATTGAAGCTTTCTTCCATTCTTCATCAAGTTTCAGGTGATGTCCGCCAACCGCCCCGATAACGCATTCAAGCAAATCTTCGGCGTCGGTGTGCTTGCCGTTCTCGCTCAACAACCTTAACGCCCAAGCTCGCACAGAACTTTCTTCGTCGGCGAGCAACAACGCGCTGAGGAGCTCGTGTCGCGCGGGTTGCTGCGTAGCCGGAATCTTGTTTCGCACCATTCGTTGAAAACCGTCGTTCGCCTTGCCGATGTCATGGCATAGACAAGCTACCTCTAATGCCCTCTGCAACCTGGAAAACCAAACCTCTGCGTCCAAATCGAGTTGACGCAAAATCTTCTTACCAACCGCGTCGACAATCGCACGCCCGGCATCTTCGACAAACTTTAAGTGCGGAACTAACCTCGCGTAGGCGGGAGCTTGCTCACCAGATGCGTAGCCCGGATAGCTTTTTGCTAGTAAATACTCGAAGTTAGAACTCATCATCTTTCTTGCTCCGCTTGATCGGCCACAATTGGATTGAAGATCCCGCATCCCATCGCACGTCGGCCGCCGATCCCGAACGCTTGTAGCTTCAGCGAATCTTCATCATTCAATTCGTGCACGGCGACGGAGAATCCGACGACGGATTTGCCGTGGATCGTTACTATGCGACGACGGTAGCGGCCTTGTTCATCGCGGGGCAGTTCAGCTTTGCCTTTAACGTCGAGCGAATCCAACTGCCGCTTGACTGCTTCGAGGAATGGTTCGGGCTCGGTGAACTTCTTGATGGTCACGACGCGCGCGTAGAGCGAGGGGGCGGGCTCGAGCGGGCGCGCGACGGGAAGGCCAAGGCGGATCTGGTGGCCGCCGATGTCCAGTCGCTTGCCTGCGAGCCGTAGCACGTCGCGGTAATGCTCCGCGGGAATGCGCAGGCGCAAGACGGATAGTTTCGAGTTTCGACTTCCAAGTTTCGAGTTGTCAGGCAAACGAAGGCTGATCATGCCTGAGCCGGAAGGGAAGCCGCTGATCAGTTCAATGCCGAGCCAGTCGGCACTATGCAATGCGGGAAACGCTCGCGAGATGGAGGAGTAGAGCAGGTAGCCATGATCCGCCGCTAGTTGTTTCCCTTGAATAGAAAAAGCGATACTCACGTATGGCTCCTCGATTTCCCACGCCGACGCGACGACTAAGCTAGAACTGTTCATTTGCTCTCCTTCGATTGAAACTGCCCGGCCCATATGTGGCTCCTGACTGAGCTTATGTTCTTTGAATCGGTCTTTTTCCATAAAACATCAGGTTCCTACGGAGCCGTTATCTGCTGTGCGGTCCATTGGGTGATATTGATAAGTTTTCCTCCGAAGAGAAGTGAATCATCTGCACGCGCTGAATTAATGGGAGTCAGCGATGCAGAATAGGCACGAACATGAGAATTGACATGCTCACTCAGCGTGAAGAAAAGCGGGTCGCGAGGAGTAAGCTGTCAGGAACGAGACGAGGGTACAAACCGGTGGGTAATCAAGTAAAGGACCAGTGCCCACAGTAAACAAAAACGGACAGCGGGTGCTGTCCATAAGGCTTGAAGTTAATGGTCGGGGCGAGAGGATTCGAACCTCCGACCTCTCGGTCCCGAACAGTAACTTTGCCTTACCACCATGTGCTACGGAGTAACACCTGACGCAAAATTCCTGAGTGACTTGCGGGAGGTTTCGGTACTCAGTAGCACTGCATGGTG
>DIYZ01000016.1:0-507 GCA_002427845.1 Chloracidobacterium sp. UBA6041
GCGTCCAGCGGCAGCAGGTAAATGTTCTTCAAAAGATAGTTGTAGTTTGCCTCGCCCATCGGTTTGAAGGGCACCATTCCCGGCAAGCGTTTTTCCAACCAATCGGCGAAGCCATGAATTGAGGCAATGGCCGCATCGCGCGACTTGACCAGATCATTTTTCTCCGCCGGTGACAGATCTTTGGCGAGTGTCATCAAGCTGTCGGTGAACAGGCTGTCTATTGATCGGGCGGAGTCCATGGCGAGTTCGGCGTAGAGCCGGACGGGGTTATTCAGATTGCCTTTTCCCTGTTCGATTAAGAAAGGCATTTGCTTCAGGCGAGCGGTTGCCGCAAGCGCGCGGTTGCGCGGCGTGTCGTAATCTTTTTTCAGTAACGAAAAGATACCGTTGCTGCATTCGTTGACGTAAGTCTGCGGATCAGTCTCCTCAAAGTCGACCACGCGATTGAAGAAATCTACGCCTTCGAGCTGAGAACGAAACAACAGCCAGTCAATGCGATCGTCTTTG
>DIYZ01000016.1:642-1129 GCA_002427845.1 Chloracidobacterium sp. UBA6041
GCGGATAGAGAATAGTCGGTCAGTTTTTTGTCCCAGGTGTGCAGGCCGGCATCACTGGCGAAGACCGGATAGTTTTGATTGCGCCAGTTGTAATAGGCCTCAGCCAGGCGATGCAGATCGGGAGGAGTTTTCGGATCCTGCGCCAGAAGTGAACTGGATGAAACGACGATGATAAGAAAGACTTTCAGGAACAGAATAAGTTGCTTCATAGGCGTGCCTCACTGGGAGATAGGATTCTATGTTTTATGTAGATCGGCTGGTTACTAGTTGTCCAGCAAACTTTTAAAGTCTGTCTTGAGCCTGCGAAGCAGGCGTTCAGCATAAAGCCTGGGGCGTGAGCCCCAGGAAAAGGATGAAAGATTGAACCGAGCCCGTGTAAACGGGCGGCAGGCATCCCATCATTTTGGGTCCGTTATCTTGCTAGCTGACTCTTCACCGTGACACATGCTGTCGCCCGTTTTTACGGGCTAATGTTCTTTTGTCCTCT
>DIYZ01000016.1:1296-3873 GCA_002427845.1 Chloracidobacterium sp. UBA6041
CTGGCGCCTGCTTCGCAGGCTGAAGAAACTTTGTCCGCAGAATTGTCGGCAGATATCACTTAGCACCGTTCGCGCCCAACAGCGCTCTCGCATTGCGCTGCAGGCCCGAAAGTTTCGCCCGCTTCATGGCGCTGCCGCGAAAACGCTGGGCGTAGGTTTGCGGCGTCAGCTCGAATGCTTCCGTAAGCGTAGCGTTGACGTTTCCTGTTCGCGGCTGAAAGCGATCCTCATTGGTCACCTGTTCAAAGCGGTTCCAGGGACAAACATCCTGGCAAATATCGCAACCGTAGAACCAACCTTCAAGATGTTGGGCGATGTCCCGGGGGAGTTCCGCATCGCGCAGTTCAATAGTGGCGTATGAAATGCACTTATTTGAGTCCACCACGTAAGGTTCGTTGATGGCCGCCGTAGGACACGCATCAATACAAAGTGTGCAACTACCGCAGTGGTCGTCAACGCGCGTCTTGTCGTATTCGAGATCGATGTTAAGGAGTAACTCGCCGATGAAAACCCAGGAGCCATACTCAGGTGTGATGAGATTTGTATGTTTGCCAATCCATCCCAGCCCGGCCTCGACCGCCCAGGCCTTGTCCATCATGGGTTGAATGTCTACGCACACCTTGCCTTCCGCCTGGGGGACTTCTTCTTTTATCCACGCCAGCAACGAGCGGAGCTTGGCACCCACGACGTCATGGTAATCGTCGCCCCAGGCATAGCGTGAAACTTTGCCGGTGGCGGGATCTTCGGCGTGTTTGTAGGGGGTGTAGTAGTTGAGCGCGACCACAACTACCGAACGTGCTTCAGGGAAAAGTTTGCGTGGGTTGGTGCGCGTTTGCGGGTCGCGAGCCATCCATGCCATGCCGGCGTGATAGCCGCGTTCCAGCCAGGTGGTCAGACGCTCGTGGGCGGCATCGAGGACCCTGGCAGGGACAACGCCGACTTTCTCAAAGCCCTCGACGAAAGCTCTATCCTTGATGCGGCGAGAAAGTTCGCGCGCGCTTGTCTTATCCGCAGTGTCGTTTTGCGAACAGGCTGTAACGCTGGCTTGCATTCAGCCGTAGCATACGTGCGGAGCTGTCGGCGCGTCTAGTGATGACGCTGAGTCGATGACGTTGAGTCGTCTACTGAATCTTCTGTAGCGTGACAGTAATCAAAGGCGAGGCGCCGCTCGTTCGATTGTACGAGAGCCAGTAACCTGCCTTCGTGTAACGCACCATCTTATAAACAGAGCCATCAGGTTTGGGTTGGATCTCAGCCCCAAAGACTTCCCTGGCTGTGATAACAGCGCTCGTCGGATTCGAGAAATCGGCCGAAATCGTGATTACTTTCTGTGTCTTATCGTAGACGACCTGGGCAGTTTCGGTGTCGTTAAAAATGAAGAAATCCTGTTCCTCACTTTTATCTTTCGGGATGCCAAGTTTCTTGCGCACCTCATCCGCCGTCATCCCAAGTTGCACGCCGCGGTACTCATGAAACAAAGGCGATTCATCCGGTGTGTCCGGGTGGGCTGCTCCGGCTTTGCGCTGTGTTTGGGCGCTGGTACCACTGGAGGCGAGCAGCACGATGGCGGCTACAGAGAGCCAGGTGAAGATCCGGGTTTTCTTTGAGCGGCTCAGTTGTTTTCGGTTCATCGGGATTTCTCCTTTCGAAGAAATTGCGGTCAGGCGGCGCGAGCGAATTCGCAGGACACGAAAGAATGGATGCCGGAGTTGGAGCGCCACGGCCGTTAGTTAATCCAACTGATGCGGACAATATCGCCAACAATTCGCGATGTCAATGCCCGCGCAATGACCTGTAAACCCCAACTTGGGGTTTACAGGGCTGCAAATCACCTATTGACTCCCAGGGCGTTTTGGCATAGAAGCAGCTTGCTGTTTTGCACCTTAATATAATTCAGGCGTCGACCAAACAAAAGGAGTGAATAATGAGAGGGAAAGCGTTCCTGGCCGTTTGTTCGTTAGTGGTTTCCTTAATGATCTTGAGCGGTTGTAAGCAGGCAGATACAAATCGTACCGCGCCGGCTAACACCAATTCCGGAAAAGAGACCGTGGATACGGCGGCAATCGAAACAGAGTTGATGCGCATTGAAAACGATTGGCCGCGCGCAATCAAAGAGAAAGATGCAGCGGCTATTCAGCGAGTCGAAGCCGATGATGCGGTTTTTGTTTATCCCGACGGGAGTATCGGAGGCAAAGCGCAGGACATAAAAGATATTGAGACCGGCGCCCTCAGCTCCGACTCGTGGGAGGTAACCGACCTCAAAGTCATCGTGCTCGACAATGACTCTGCTGTCGTCAGTGGCCGTAGTATTGTGAAAAACGGAAAATACAAAACGCCGGATGGCAAAACGATTGACATCAGCGGTCAATACCGTTTCATCGATACTTACGCCAGACGTAGTGGCGAATGGAAGCTGATCGCGGGTGCTTCGGCGCCGGTAAGGGAGCCTGTCGCCTCAGCGTCGCCTGCCGCGATAGCGTCGCCGGGAACTAAAGCCTCGCCGTCAATGATGGCCTCGCCGGCAACAAAGCCGTCGCCGGCAACAAGGCCGTCGCCGGCAATGAAGGCTTCACCGGC
>DIYZ01000016.1:4099-7812 GCA_002427845.1 Chloracidobacterium sp. UBA6041
AAGGCTTCACCGGCAATGAAGGCACCCGCCGCGAGTTCGCCCGTAGTGAAAGCAACGCCATAGCCATAGCGCCAGCGGCTGGTTTCTTTCAAAAGAGGTTGTGATGGACCACAGGATTGTGGCCCCTCACAGCCTCTCTTATGCATTCGGAGAAGCGCCAGGTAGTAAAACACTTCGCTGGCCCAAACTTCCTTGACTAATCATTTCTTTTAGCATAGAACCCACGCGATTGTGCAAATCCCAGCTAAGGAGTTCCGTCTTATGAAGAAGATTCTCGCCCTCTTGTCTCTATTGATTATTGCAGCAGCGTGCGCTGCTCCTCCCACCAATCGAGAGGCAGCGTCAAGCGCTAATACAAATCTCGCGGAAACTGCATCGACGGCAACTATCACCGAGGCAAACGCGATTGCCAACGAGAAAGCCGTTTGGGCCACACTCGAAAAGAAAGATTACGCGGCGTTCGGAAATATGTTAACAAGCGATTACATCGAAGTGGGAGATGACAACGCCTATGACAAGCCGGGCATCATCAATTATCTGAAAGACCTGGATATTTCAGGTACCACATTTTCAGATTGGAAATTGATGCCCATCGATAAAGATGCCGTAATCCTTATGTACAACGTAAACGTCAAGGGCACTTTCAAAGGTCAGGAAGTTCCGCCCGGTCCATATCGAGCGTCTTCCGCCTGGGTAAATCGTGGCGGCAAGTGGCAGGCAATCTACTACCAGGAGACGCTGGCAAGCAGTTCGCCGCCGCCCCCGCCGGCCTCTAGTCCAGCCGCAAAGAATGCTGCCAGTCCCGCGAAAAAAACCGCGGTTGTACCGGGTGACGATCCGGTTGTGAACGAGAAGCTCGCCTGGGAAGCCATCAAGCGCAAAGACTACGACACGTTTGCCTCGTTTTTGGATAGCAATCAGGTTGAGGTCGAGGCTGATGGTGTCTATGACAAAGCCGGCACTCTAAAAGGAGTGACGATGGTTGACGCATCAAAAAGCGAACAGAGCGATTTCAAAACCGTGAAGGTTGACAGTGTTGCTCGGCTGGTAACTTACCTGGTCACGATCCCCGGCGCTAAGCCCGATAAAGAACGACATAGCACTATCTGGGTCAATCGCGGCGGTAAGTGGTTAGCCTTGTTTCACCAGGGTACGCCGGTAATGCCGCCCGCGACCACTACAGCGCCGAAAGGTGCGGCTTCACCGTCGCCAAAAGCTGCGGTGAGTCCGGCGGTGAAAGCTCCAGCTAAGAAGATGTAGGCAACGGGCAGGAACAAAAAGAAAGGCAGAGGTCCAGCGCCTCTGCCTTTTTGTTTTGATGGCCAGGCGAACCGCGGACTGCGCAGCGGTACGTCTTACTAGGACCAAATGCCTGGGATACTGGTCGCGCAAGTCGGACACTTCCCTGCGAGCGTGACTCGCATTTGCCGAATCAGGTAACCGTGACGCTGGACCAGCAATTCGTCACAGGTTGGGCAGTAAGTGTTTTCCCAACGGCCAACCTTGCCCGGAAGGTTGCCCGCGTAAATGTATCTGAGTCCCGCTTCACGCCCAATCTCGCAAGCGCGAACTAATTGCGCGGCAGTGGTGTTTGCGTTTTCTGTCATATGGTAGTCCTGATGAAACGCCGTCACGTGCCACGGGATATCCGGAGAAACCGAGGCGATGAAATTCGCTGCGCGTTTTAGTTCATCTTCCGAGTCGTTGAAGCCGGGAACCACGAGCGTGACTATCTCTTCCCAAAAGCCACGGTCATGGACCATCTGCACCGTCTCCAGAATATTGTCAACCACCCCACCGAGTTGCCGGTAATTCTTATCACCCATGGACTTAAGATCGATCTTGTAACAATCGGTCCAGGGGCGCAGGTAATCGAGCACCTGCGGGGTCGCGTTGCCGTTTGAGATGAAGGCGGTGCGGAAACCCTCAGGCCGCGCTTGCTTGAATACGTCGATGGCCCACTCCGCCGTGATTAACGGTTCGTTGTAACTACTACCAACCATTGAGGCGCCGTAGGCTTTCGCCATGGCAACCAGACGTTCGGGTGTCACTTGTTGCGGTTGAGTGCCTGCGGATTCGTCGCGCAGTGCCTGCGAAGTCAACCAGTTTTGGCAGTAAGCGCAGTGGAGATCGCAACCAAGCATGCCGAAGGTTAAGGTGTCGGAGCCCGGTAGCACGTGAAAGAAAGGTTTTTTCTCCGTGGGATCACAAGCGAGCGCGGCAACGTAATTTGACGGCACGCGCAGGCGGCCATTTTCGTTGAAGCGGACTTTACAGATGCCGCGCTTGCCGTCGTTGATAAGACAACGATGGCCACAGGCATAACACTTCAAAGCCCCGCCCGCCAGGTGCTCGGTCAATTCCGGTGCGCCCTCGACCGTCAAGGCGTCCAGGATTTCGGCTAACGAATTTGCTGTCTTACTAATCGGCATAAAATTAAAAACGCGGTATCCTGATAATTATGCTGCCGGACTGCGTGTCCTGCTTTGTCGGGCTTTACCCTGGCAATTATACTCCTTGGATGTCAGGAATCAGTTGTCCGTTGGCAGTCCGGGGTCAGTTGTCCGTGGTCAGTTGTCCGTGGTCCGTAGTCCGTTGTCTGTAGTCAGTTGTCTGACCACTGACCACTGACCACTGGATCACCGACCACCGACCACTGTGCACTGACGTATCATCAATGATCATCGAAGAAATCACAGTCACCGCTTTTCAACAACACACGCGCGTCGTTGGCTGCGAAAAGACGAAGCGCGCCATATGCATCGATCCGGGTGACGATTCGCAGGAAATCGTGCGCGCTATAGACAAACACGGATTCTCTTTGCAGGCGATTGCGGTGACACACGCGCACATGGATCATATTGGTGGCGTAGCCGGCTTAAAAAAACTAAAACCCGACGCGGCAATCATGCTCCACAAGGAAGATGAGTTCATTTATGACGCGCTTCCTGAGCAGGCGACCTGGATCGGTATTCCCCGCGAGCAGTGGGCGACTTTCGGCTTCGATTATGAGACGCCGCCGAAGGTGGACGGTTATTGGGAAGACGGCCAGACGTATAAAGTTGGTGAGCTGGAATTCAAAATAATCCATTGCCCCGGTCACACGCCCGGCCACGTTGTTTTGTTTGAGCCAAACGAACGGAAAGTTTTCGTCGGTGATGTTCTCTTTGCGGGATCGGTTGGCAGAACAGATTTACCGGGCGGATCAACCGAGCAACTGATGGATTCAATTATGAACAAACTGCTGCCGCTTGGTGATGACGTAGAAGTCTATTCGGGGCATGGCCCGGTTACGACGATCGGCCGGGAAAGAATGACCAATCCATTTCTCACGGGTGTCTACAAACTGGGTGCGGGCAGATTTTAGGTTCAGAGTTCAAACCCCAACCTGCTTCATCCGCAGATTACGCAGATTCCACAGATTTGGCATACAGAGCTAAGCCGTACTCTTACTCATAGTCTGAATCTGTGGAATCTGCGTAATCTGTGGATTCTTTATGTCCTATTTCTGGGTCGGTCCGCGCAGGCGACTCGCCTTCAGTGCTTCCCATTTTTGCTTTTGATCACCATTGAGCTGACTCGGCAGCGTTTCGACCGGAATGTTGTTTTGCGCGCAGAAGTGACGCCACAAGACGAAGCGAAGATCGAATTGCCCGGTCTCATCGGAGATAACATTGTCAAGGGGGGGCGGCCCTTTTGTGGATTTTTCCTTG
>DIYZ01000016.1:8003-22206 GCA_002427845.1 Chloracidobacterium sp. UBA6041
ATTTCGGCACTGAAAGAAAGGGCGGACACGAAAGGCCCGCCCTTACGAGGATTTGCATTTTGTGGCCGGTTACGCGACCGTGATCTCTGCCGTCAGATAGACGTCCTGAATCGCATTGAGCAACTCGACGCCTTCGCTCATTGGTCGCTGGAAAGCTTTGCGCCCTGAGATTAGGCCGGTGCCGCCGCCGCGCTTATTGATAACGGCCGTGCGTACCGCTTCCGCCAAATCGCTGGCGCCTTTCGCCTCGCCGCCGGAGTTGATCAAACCGCAGCGACCCATGTAGCAGTTGGCCACCTGGTAGCGAACCAGATCGATTGGATTGTCAGTCGTAAGTTTCTCATAGACGAGTTTGCTGGTCTTGCCATAAGACTTACCGAGTTCTTTTTCCACCGCCGGGTAGCCGCCGTTTCGCTCTGGTAGTTTCTGCTTGATAATGTCGGCTTGAATAGTCACGCCAAGATGATTTGCCTGACCCGTAAGATCGGCCGCCGTGTGCATGTCGCCTTCCGGGGTTTTGAACTTCGAGTTACGCAGATAGCACCAGAGAATACATGCCATGCCCAGTTCATGAGCCTGGGCAAACGCCGCGCTAATTTCCGTTATCTGTCGGGTTGATTCGTCTGAGCCAAAGTAGATTGTCGCCCCCACCGCAACCGCGCCGAGGTTGTGAGCCTCTTTCACAGTACCGAATAAGATTTGATCAAATTTATTCGGCAGCGTGAGCAGTTCGTTATGATTGATCTTCACGATGAAGGGAATCTTGTGAGCATACTTCCGCGCAACAGTGCCCAGCACGCCAAACGTTGAAGCCACTGCGTTGCAACCGCCTTCGATCGCCAGCTTCACGATGTTGTCAGGATCGAAATACTGTGGATTGGGAGCAAACGATGCTCCGGCAGAGTGTTCAATGCCCTGGTCTACCGGAAGGATTGAAAGATATCCCGTGCCGGCGAGCCGCCCATTGTTGAAAAGCGATTGCAGCGAGCGCAAGACCGCTGGCGACCGGTCCGAGTAGAACCAGACGCGATCGATGAAATCCGGGCCGGGCAAATTGATCTGATCTTTCGAGATCGCTTCTGCCTTGTGATCGAGCAGCGTTCGCGCGCTATCGCCCAGGAGCTCTTCAATCCGGTCCAGGGGGGTAGTTGCTCGTTTCAGTTCGGTAGCCATTTATTGTTCGTCCTCCTGATTTAAAGAGAGCGGGAAATCATGTAATTGTTAGCGAATCGGCGCGATTATAGCATAGCCGCCGTCTTTCAGGTCCTTTCGGCTGTGGCTTAAAATCCTGCGTGGCCGCCCCCAGTCGCCACCCACTGCAAAGGCGCTTGCAAGGATTAATTGTTACGGAATAGATACTTGCACGAGCGATTCTTCCTGTTCTAGAATCCCAACGAACTTGGCCTCTCAAGTTGCTCACGAGTAAGTCCGTCGACAAGAGTTCTGACCAGGTCCAGGGACGCACCGCATCCTCCGGCGGCATGCGGGGCTCTTCATGAAATGCGGGCACTTTGCTCATCCGCGGCCAAATGGTCGACCGCGGCTCTCATGACAGCGAGCGAATCCCTGACAAATCGCTTCTGCAACATGCGAGCAACTGAGCGTCCGATTTTTACAAGAGGATGCTGGGGACGCGAGAACGCATAGATGTCAAACCAAACTGAATCGTCCGTGTGCCATTCGACTGTGAATCTCTCTTCACCACACTCAACGTGATCCGGCAACGTTCCATAGGCGAACCCGAACCGCGCGTTGTTTGCTTCCCCTTCATCAATCACGTAAACGACTTTACAGGCATTCAGCGACCAAAAGCCGAAAGCTTTAGCTTGTACGGCGACAACGGCGCCGACTTCCAGCGGCGTGCCAGGCGGAACGATCGTTACCCAGCCAAGATCAAATTGCTGCCAACTTCGCAGAGCCGCGACAGCGCGTTTGTAAGTGTCTTCACCTTCGCCGAGCCTTGTACGATTGTGGCCAACAGTGAAACCACTCGGAGACTTGCCTTGTGTCCATCCTACTTGCGAATAGGAAAAGGAAAGATGCTGCTCAGAAGAGATAAATTGCGCGACTACTTCGGCGGAGGGCTTATGGAGCAGGAACATTCTAGAGCTAGTAGGGAGTTGGATGTGCTTCGGTCTCTATATCGAGAACGCTCAAAGTTCGATGCGTGATGGAATCTTTGCTTTTCGCAATAGATCTCCTAGATGACTCGTAATACCGACTTCTCCGACGATAATCACGCCCTCATCGACATTTCGCACTCTCCGAATAAGTTCACGGAGGCTCTCAATTCCTTCTTGCACATCAAAGCGATGAAACACTAGTGCTTCGCCCGGATAAATCGTATTTCCTAAACTAGCAGTTGCTCCCTTATGGAGCTGGACTATCCAGGGTTTTTCGCCATCATGAACCCACTCGAGTCTAACTGGGCCCAATTGTTCGGCAGCCTCGCGGTAAAGATCAAACACCGATTCTTTCACCGGCTTGGGCAATAGGCCGATAGTGCGGCCAAGCATGAAATCATCTCCATACCCGGGAACTCCCTCGACCTTAACTTCCCCCTCTTGCTCGACAATCAGTGAGCCCGAGTATTCTGCGTTAACTCCCTCCTGGGCCAACACGGAGGCGATTTTTGTCCCGTCTGGATCTTCTCGAGCTAAGAGTTCAAACGGATCAAGCCAACCTCTATGGGTTGTGTAACGACCTGGATCCTGCTCAACAGGGCAAGTCCTAATCCACGTTTCACCTGAACCTGTAGTCTTTCCGAAAGTAAAAGGTGGTAGAGAGCGTGCGAACACCTTTGTTGCCGGAATAGGCAAACCTAAAGCATCCGCTAACAAGAGACCAAAAGCCTTGTCACCAATGAACCGACTGAATCTGTTGGGCCAAAAAATCTCCGCTCTGGTTTCAAAACCTCCAACCTCCTCTAGCTCCCAGACGATGGTATGGTCATGTTTGACACCTCTTCGGATAGGGTGGAGGCTGAATTCGACCCGCTCGCTCGTAGAGTAACGAGAAAGATCAGGTGGAAACCCGTAGACCTTTTCAAGTAAATCGAATGCTATCTTCTCGGGCAGAGACACTGTTCCAGGTTTTTCTACGCAACGTGGAGTATCGCCCGGTGCAAACTCCACCAGATTACCGAGCGCAACTCCCGAAACTCCTCCATCGTTTATGTCTATTGTTTCATTTATGATGGTAAAGAGTCCCAATGATGCTAGGCGACCGACTTCGCTCGTAACTTGTTGCTCTGTGGTTAACCCATAGATGAACTCCCGGCTCTTGGCATTATTTGGTTCAAAGCTTCTGACATTTACTGATCCGGCAGACTTGAGTAAGGCGGCCGCGGCTGCACCCACTGATCCAAATGAATGGTCGACATCATATTTGCGAATCTTCGCATATCGCTGTTTTAGGTCGGGGCCGAAACTCACAAACTGCGCCACATTTGCCACTTCGGCGAGGCGAGTCAGGACGGTATCCTTCAGAACGGGCTGTTCTGATTGCGCTTCAACGATAGTCTCTGTGGAGATTGCTACGGTCTTGCGCATATTTCCTCTAAAGCAGTGCTCGCTAGTTGCTCCGCAACCCGTTCGAGGAATTCTGTCGACAGCCCAGCTTCCTTCATCTCACTTATCGCAGCTCTAATGAGCGTGAGTCCTTGGTCCAGAGTTAGCGGTTTGAGATTCTCATTTAGCACTAAGGGACAATGATCGCTCGACGATTGATAAGAGACGAGGAATTCGTAACTGCAGCCATTGCTGTATTGCCAACCATCAATAAAGACTACTGTGGTTGCATATTGTTCGAGAACTCTCGCCCACAGATATCGATAATCGTCCTGAGTCCAGCCATCGATATCTCTTAGCGCGGTTGGATCAATTACGACATTAGGGAATTGTTTCCTTAAATTGGTGATGATGTCTTGAGCATGTTCGCAGTTCGGTTCCAAGACTTCCCGTTGAAACTCTGCGTAGCTCTCAGGATGTGATGGATCAAATTCAACGTTTCGTGAGCCTAACCATTTCGCGAGACGCTTTCCCGATGTAATGGGCGCGCTAACATATACAGCGGAACGCTCAACCACAACGCTTGCTAAAATGTTCAAGAGCGCCTCGACCTTGCGCTCATGAGTGGTTATGGGTGGAAAGCTGTCGGACACGAGAAATTATTCTCTACTTAGTGTGTGATGTCTGAAGCCGGAGCTTCGAACTTTGGGACGGTTAGCGATCGTCCGTTCTGAATCATTTGACCGACTTTGACGCCAAAGCATATCGCAGTAATCAATAATAGGCAGCCCGCTATCCTCACGACAAGCCTTACTCTCGGTATTAAATCTCGAATAGTAATCACAACACCGTCAACGATCATTTGTTCTGCGGAAATATGCTTCTCTTCCCGTACACGCACGGTCGTAGTCCCACTAAGTTTCGATTTGCGTCCAAACTTCAATAATAGCAAGGCAAGAACTATCAGTATCACGAAAGCACTTATGCCGATTACCCACCAGCCAGGGATTGTGAAGTTAAGAAAAGTATGTAAAGCGAACATCACGAAAACAGCAAAAAAGTAAACCGCAACCAACCTTTTAGCGAACGCCTTGGGAACTGACAATTGGCTCGGCTCTCTATTGGCAAAATCCTGAAAATGAGTAAGTCCCTTCGGCCTTGTCTGTGGTTTATCGAGCCCCGACTCCGCTCCGGCGATTGATGTGTTTAGGAAGCACAGCGCATTTAGGGCTTTTTCGATATCGCCAAGATCTTTCTGAACCTGATCCCCATACCGATTAAGAGGTTCAAATGTGGCGACCCACCAAAACAGAAGCGGAAGGCAAGCCAGGAATGCTGTCAAAGGTATTTCGAAACGAGTGCCGCCGAATGTCAAGATACCGCCGGCGAAGAGCGCCATGTACGAAAAATTGGTCCAAGCTGCGCTGTACAAGTCGTTATATCTTTTAGCGCATGTTTCATACTCCATTTTGTAAAGATCAATTGCCTCTTTCGCTAAAGCCGGTTCCTGGGCATGAGCTGATGCAACTCTAAACGTCTGCAATTCAGGTTCGGAAATCTCGAAGACTTCCACCTCGTTACATTTATGTCTTTTGACAATGACCATGAGGAAACTCCTTCGGTGAAGTCATCCGATGCCTGCCGCGAATTGTAGTTTTCCAGGAGGAGACCAGGCAAGCTGTTTAGTCATTCCACGGGCTAGAAACTCTTACCAGAGGTCTTGTTTCTAACACCCGCAGCGGCGCGCGCGCGCGGATGATGATTATCATAGGCGGCGCGGAGATGTCGATCGGTGATGTGCGTGTAGATCTGAGTTGTAGAAATGTCACTATGGCCAAGCAGCGCCTGGACCGAGCGCGAGTCTGCGCCGTGTTGCAGAAGATGGGTCGCGAAGCTGTGACGCAAGGTATGCGGCGAAACATTCTGAATACCGATCTTCTCCGCATAACCCTTTATCATGGCCCATGCGAATTGCCGGGTCAGAGGTTTGCCGCGGTGCAAAAAAAGATTGGCATAGGGTGTCTTCCCATAGCCGGCTTTGACCGCCGTGTATTGCTGTAACCAGTGAATCGCGCTTTTCCCCACCGGCACGCGCCGCTCTTTGCTTCCCTTACCATGACAATTAACGATCCCGGCGTGAACATCGATCGCCGCTTGTTTCAAAGACACCAATTCCGAAACACGCAAGCCCGCCGCATACATCAACTCGAGCATCGCCCGATCGCGTATGCCTGCTTCAGTGGAAACGTCAGGGGATGAAAACAGCCGATCGATTTCCTCTTCGGTAAGAAATTTTGGAAGATAGGAAAATTTCTGCGGCGTATCGAGGTCTTCCGCAGGGTGGTGCTTGATGTGTCCGTCAAGCATCAGGAAACGAAAGAAACCGCGCGCGGCGCTTACTGCGCGCGCCACCGATGAAGGCGCCAGGCCCTCGCGCGATAACTGTGCGATCCATTTGCGCAGATCCGGCCGGGTCAAGTCAGCAACTCGCCGAGGGATCTTACTTGACCAGCGCTCCAGTCGCTTCAGATCTCGCCGGTAACTTTCGAGCGTGTTTCGCGCCAGTCCCTTCTCGACCTGAATGTAAGTCAGGTACTCTTTTACTAAGTCGCGTTCCGGATTCTTCGTTGCCATGCCCTACTCCAGCTAAAGCATATGACTCAACATCTCGTAATCCGGGGACGCTGAGCCGTGCACTTGGAAAATTATCTTGTGCGGCCAAATAACTTCAGCGGCTTTGCCGCCGCGCAGTGCGGAAAGGCTCTGCCTTTCCGGCCTGATCCTTCCATTTCTTTTGAGGCTGTGCCTCGAATGAGCTGCTACGCCATCTTATACGATCTTAGATCCATCAGCAGAGAATCCTTTTCGAGCATTTTCGTTCCAACCCCGCGAACCTGACCGAGCAAGCTGCGTCTCTTCGAATGAGGTGCATGAGGCGCAGCCTCCTGAACTTTGTTGGGTCTATCGGAAAGGCTTAGCCTTTCCGCACTGCGCGGCGGCGAAGCCGCGGTATTAGGTGGTCGCACGCTTCCCTGGGCGAAGGCGGTTTGAGGATATTAGAAACGAGATCAGAGGACAGCGAGGATGCTATTCGTAGCGCAGACACTCAATCGGATCGAGCCGGGAGGCTTTACGCGCGGGCCAGACACCGAAGATGAGCCCTACGCCAACGGAGACCGTGAGTCCGGAAACGACGGCCCAGGTGGGAATCGAAGCCGGCAAAGCGGGAACCAGAAGCATGATGATGCGGCTGATGCCAACGGCGAGTAAGACGCCGAGAATACCGCCGAGGAAAGTGAGCGTCATTGCTTCAAACAAAAACTGCCGCACTATATCTTTGCGACGCGCGCCCAAAGCTTTGCGCACCCCGATCTCTTTCGTTCTTTCGGTGACGCTCACCAGCATGATATTCATGACGCCGATGCCGCCAACCAAAAGCCCCAGGCTGGATATGGCAATCGCTATCAATCCCACCATCGCGGTAATACTGTCAAACTGTTCGATAAACTTATCGGCAGTTTTAATATCGAAGTTATTAGGATCGCCAAACTTCACGTTGCGGCGACGGCGAAGAATTTCTTCCGCCTGTTGCAGGGCTTCGGTTGTTTGACCGGAGCGCGCCTTGATGACGAGCAGCAAATAGCCCTTAGCCGGCGCTACTTTTTGCGCGGTGCGAAACGGAATGAACACCGCGTTGTCTTCCTCGTTTTCACCGAAGAAGCCGGCTTTTCTCTTTTCCAGCACGCCAACGATTTCGAAGTTGTAGCCACCCATGCGCACCTGCGTCCCCCCTATTTGACTCTGTCCGGGGAAAAGCGCATCGGCAGCGTTAACGCCAATGACCATTACGTTCGCCCGCTGCTGGTCGTCGTTGTCAGTTATGAAGCGACCTCCTCGCAGCACGATGTTGGTGATGCCCGCATAGTTTGGCGAAACTCCCTGAGTGTTTCCCCAGCGGTAGTTGTGGCCCTGATAAGTGACATTGTCGTCGAAGGGCCCGCCGCCATAACCGACGTTTGGAGCGACGTGGGCCACTTCTTCAACCGCGCTCGCCTGAGCCTGGATCGCTTCGGCGTCGGCGACCGTCAACGGCTTTCTGGTCCGTTCGGAACGATCTTCGGTCACGCGTGGGCCCGTGGAAAGATGGAAAGCGTAAATGTTGTTCGTGCCGTATTCCTCGATGATGGCGACTATGTTTTGACGCAAGCCAGTAAGAATAGAAGCGATGGTGATTGCCGTCATGACCCCAATCACAATGCCCAGGACCGTAAGGAAACTCCTGAACTTATGCGCGCGCACGCTGTCAAACGCCATTCCCAGCGTCTCTCGCAATACACTCTTTGGGAGTTTTAGTTTCATTAATCTTACTCATCCGTTTAGACGAGGGACTTGTCCCTCGGAGGAGCGGGACAAGTCCCGCCTCTAAACAGTTTGAAAAAGTTCCATCGCCTCGTGTCTTAAGTTGCCTGAGTGAGCGCCAGAATCGGATCGAGTCGCGCTGCTTTGAAGGCCGGGTAGATTCCGGCGACCATTCCGATCGCCGTCGAAACAATCAACGCCAGCAGAATGTAGCCAATGGTTATTGTCATCGTGATGGACGCCAGCGCCGTGATCAATGCGGTGACGCCCCACGCGAACAGTAGCCCAAGGATTCCTCCCAACGCGCAAAGAATGGCCGACTCAATTAGAAACTGAAGCAGAATCTGCCTGCGCGTGGCGCCCACAGCTTTGCGTAGGCCGACTTCAAAAGTCCTCTCCGTCACGCTGACCAGCATGATGTTCATCACTACTATGCCACCCACTATCAAGGTGATGAGAGTGATGGGAACGACAACCGCGGCTATGCTGCCAGTGAATTGATCGATTTGATTGTTCAGTTCTTCCACGTTGACCAGGCCGAAATCGTCTTCTTCATTGCCATTCAGCCGGTGCTTGTTTCTCATCGCGACGCGCGCGTCTTCGATCGTTGCCTGAAATGTTTCGCGATTGCGACCTTTGCCGTGAATCTGCAAACCGTTGCGCCCGAAGATTTGCAGATGAGTAGTCACGGGAATGTACACATGGCGATCAAAGGAATCTCCGAAAAACGATCCGCGCTTTTCTTCCACTCCGACGACACGCATGGGCAGCCCGCGAATCTTCAGCACCTTGCCAATGGGATCGGTGTTTGGGAAAAACTTGTCCTTAATATCGCTCCCGAGGACGGTGACAAAAGCTGAACGCTGTACCTCATCTTCCGTAATAAACCGGCCCTCGGATATTGTTTTGTCTTCGATGTCCACCATGTTAGCCGTGGCGCCAAAGACAAGGGCACTCGGAAATTCAACGCCTTCCTGTTTCAGATCGGCCTGACCCTGAACCTCGGCGCCAACCTCCGCGCACGACGCGCAGTGTTCGCGGACCCACTCGTAATCGTCCCAATTGATTCGCTTGTTGCGACGGTTTCTTCGTTCAAATTCTTCATCGGAAAGTCGGCCGGAGAAGGCCATGCGGGCAATCATGAAGTGATTGCTGCCAAGGACTTTGGTCACCTTTTCAACGACATAGGTGTTTAGTCCGCTGATCGAAGCCCCCACCGTCACGACCGAAGCGACGCCGATGATGATTCCTATCAACGTCAAAAAAGCCCGCAACTTGTGCGCGAAGATCGATTGCAGCGCAATCTTCAGCGCGTCGGTGTAGAAAGAAAAGAAGGCTTTCATCGTCGTTTCGGGCAGACAAACATCCGGGCAACAGCCTGTACGACGGTTTTCCTGAGAAAGTTTATGGAGTTTGATTAGACGCCCAAAATGACCGTCAGCTTCCCGCACTACGGCTCTAACTAATAAGAACGTCGAGGGCGACTGTTAACAGTCAGGTCAGCTCGGCAGCGGGCTCTTCGGAGGGTTTCAGCGAAAACTTGTTTGCCCATCGTATTCGCCCGGTCAACTGCATGGCCACGAATAGAGTGGCGACCGAACCAATCGTGATTGCGAGGCCGGTAAAGCCCTTGAGGAAAAACGCGTAGGAGAACATGACCAGATAGACAAACTGCGCCAGCCCGGCCTCGCGGCTTGCGAAGTGAAGCCCGACGACAAGGCGCAGGTAGCTGACTACGAGGAAGACTGACACCGCAGCCGATATCGCAAATGCAATATGAATGGAAACGTGGTCAACAAGGTAGGCAAGCAGAAGGTGGAAGGAGAAGAAAGCAGCCGCCAGAAAAAAGTAGTTCATCGGATGGAGCTCCATGCCGCGCATGGTGGTTATGATCAGCATGATAAAGAAGAAAAAGAAAAGCGAAACCGGCGCGAAGAAACTTATCCTGCCCGCCAGCGGTCCGGGTTGGAGCTTCTCCGGCATCACCATTGCTATTTGATAACCGGACACGAGGTTCTTATAGGACCAGGTCAGGTCCCAACCATTGCCTGCCTCGTGTTTTTCGGAAGGAGAGAGTGTGTTGTCGGGGAAATCGATCTCTTTGAAGTTTGTCTTCATCTTGAGCGAAAAGTCGCGCACCTGGGCCACGTCGTTGCTGCCAAAACTATAGTGCCACTCATTGAGGCCCTGAGACTGATAACCGACAACCAGGTGGGTAACCTGTCCCGCCGGAATTTTTACCGAGCCCATCGCAGCGTTCTGCTGATTACTAATGGTGACGGGCGAGCCGTCAACGGTAAACACCAGATCGTCGTAAATCGCCTTCGCCGTCGGGAAGTTGAGTACGAAATTGACAACTTCCTCTTTGTCGCTCGTATTGTGAAAACCGTAGGTACCGGCAAATGCAACTTTGTACGTGCTGTACCAGAGTAGGCCTTTCTGCCGGTGTTCCAGATCAAGATTGACGTCAACCACGCTGCTCTCGAGGGGCAGCGTAGTCGTGACTTCATCCTGAATCGTCTTGATGATCTTCTTGCCATTTTCCGTGCTCTCTTCCTTCCTCGGCACAATGTGCTTGAACGAGGCCATTGGTGGCGACTGGTTTTGTGGCGCGCCCCAGGTAGAAGCCACGCGATTTTCAGCGATAGCGTCGAGCGAATAGGTGCGGGAAAAAATCGTGCCGCCAAGAATGGCCCAGGCCACGGAGGTGCACACAAAAATGAAAGCTATGGCAATGATTCGTTTGGTCATACAGTACTCCCTTTAGCTTAAGATCCTGGGGTTCGATTCTCATCTGCGACACTCAGACGGGCAACGTGGTGATCCACGCTCGCCACATGTGAATAACTACGGGTGGTGGGGCTACTCATTTAACGCTCGAAGACTGGAAAGTTTCGTAAAATGGAAGTCCTCATCAAAAATTCAACAAAGCAGAACCTAGATTTGAAATCTCGTTTTCTTGTGCAGAGCACTGTTTTCATGGCCAATCACGAAATGCGTGACCAATTAGCTGCAAGTGGGTCAAAGCGCTTTGTCGCGCAAAGTCCTAGGGCAAAAAAAAGATGCGCGGCTCTAGCTACCGCGCATCTGGTGAATGATCGTCTCCATGTGGCTCAGATAGTTTTCAAGTGCACGCCGGCCGGCTACAGTCAATTTGTACTCCGTTTTTGGCAGGCGTCCTTCAAACGACTTGGTACAAGCGATATACCCACCCTCTTCGAGTTTGCGTGCATGCACGCTGAGATTTCCGTCCGTTGTATTCATCAAGCTCTTGAGGTCATTGAACGTCAAAGATTCATTAGCGGCGAGCGCGCTGACAATGCCGAGGCGCATGCGTTCGTGAATCAAGCGATCGAGACCCGGAGCGGGATGCTTTGCCCTGGGGGCGCGCACTTCTTGCATGTTCGTACCTGCATGGCGCTTTTTCTGAGTTGAATGTTTCAGTGCCGATTGTCTAGCCACCGTACCTCCTCGCAATAATCACTCCAAAAACAACATGCAATCCCCCGAAGCCAGCTGCCATAAACCAGTCGGCAAAACCCGGCGCCAAAAACGCTGCTGCACCGAGCGCCATGAAACAGAGGCCCATGATTGGAACCGCGCTCACGGAAAACATTCCGCCGGTAACAACGCCCGTTCCATAAAGCAACAACCACAAACCGGGAATAGCATTGGTTAAGCCCGCGCGATAGAGCACTACAGTCACTATTCCGCCGGCGAAAATTGGCGGCGACAAACTGAACGCGACCTTGCGTCCCGGGCCGGAGAGCAACGGCATCCTCGCCGCGCGAGCTTTCCGGTCCATGGACCAGCCCGCGATCAGCAAAGCAATCACCGCCTCGGCAACCCAAACAGTCAGCCAGCTTTTGAATGTTTTTTGCTGAGCCGAAAGGAAAGCCGCGGCCAGCGCGGTGACGCCGATGGCCACCAGCCCCCAACCCGAAATGGCGGTAAACGCGGTGGCGCGTTCCATCGTTTCGCGGATGTACTTCAGATTGTCCATCGCCCGCTCGTGCAGCGCGGGGGGCTCTTCTTTTTGCGGGATGACCAGGTGAATCGAGCCCATGCGCGGGATATTAGCGAGAGTCCCGCTGCGGTGTCAAGTACTTTGTGAAGCAAAGCCAGGACGGCCAGAGAATTCTATGCTTGATCGGCGTTGTGTATCGATCTATGCACTGCCAGAACCAAAAGAGCGGCGATGAACGCGGAACACGAAAGATACACGATCCCGCCGTAGAACGAACCCGTCGCTTTGACCAGGTACCCCACAATGTATGGCCCGACAAATCCGCCGAGATTCCCGACTGAATTTATCATCCCGATGCTCGCGGCCGCGGCAGCTTCGGTCAGGAACATCGCGGGGAGCGACCAGAAAGCAGGCAGATAGCCATAAATTCCCGCTCCGGCCACACAGAACATGGCGACGGCTAAGAACATATTTCCATTTTCATTGGCGACGGCGCTCAGAAACAACCCGCCCGTTACAGTCAAGAGAGGAAGCACCGTGTGCCAGCGCCGTTCCCTGGAACGGTCAGACGACCAACCGACCGCAAGCATCGTCACAAACCCGGCACAATACGGGAGCGCCGAGATCGCCGAAACCTGCAGATTCGTATATCCGGATAACCCCTTCAGAATAGTGGGCAGCCAAAAGACAAAACCGTACGCAGTCGTCACGCCGCAAAAATGTGCCAGCGCGAGAAGTATTACATTCCGCTGACGGAGAGCCTCCAGGACACCGTAGGTGCGAATCGATTTCCTGAAGGCTTTTTCGCGCTCAAGCTCGGCTACAATCCATTCGCGCTCGTCTTCAGCAAGCCATTTTGCCTCGCGCGGCTTGTCAGTCAGGTAAAATATCGTGACGACACCGAAAATTACGGCGGGTATTCCTTCCAGAATGAAAACCCAACGCCAGCCCGCCAGACCAAGCCAATTCACGCCGAGGATCAAGCCCGAAACAGGCGCACCGAAAATGTTTGAGAGGGGAATCGCCGACATAAACATCGCGACCGCCTTGGCCCGATCGCGGTAGCGAAACCAGTGGCTGAGATATACGATCACACCGGGAAAAAATCCGGCTTCGGCCATGCCGAGCAGGAAGCGGGCAATATAGAAATGCGTGGAAGTTTGGATAAAGCCCATCACTGTGGCCAGAATCCCCCATGAAATCATGATACGCGCCAGCAATTTTCGCGCGCTCCATTTTTCGACCATGAGCGAGCCGGGAATCTCCAAAAGAAAATAGCCTATAAAGAAGATGCCGGCGCCAAAACCAAAAACCGCAGGGTCGAAACCCAGATCCTTCGTCATCTCCAACCCGGCATAGCTAACATTTGCCCGGTCGATAAAGGCAATGATGAAAAGAAGGATAAGAAACGGCATCAGCCGCCGCGTGATGCGCCGCGTGGTGCGCAGTTCCACTGATTCAGAAGATCTCGGCTCTGATTCGGAGTTGCTCATACTATTCATTTACATCTGTCAAGAAGCAGAGATCTCCCCGCATTCTCAGCGTATTCTTTGAGCACTCTGCGTTAAATCAATTTCCTTTAACACAGAGAAAGTAGGATTTAGGCGGAGTTCGTAGAGACAGAGAGAGAAACGATTTGTTTAAATAATCCTCTGCAAAATTTCGCGCCGCGAGAAAAGGTAAGCCTCTTGATTTCTTGAATTTCCGTCTGCAGAGTCATTGCGATCGTTTTCCATTATTGTTCCCTTCGCCGCCACCGAACTATAGCGATGGTTGAGTAGGCTTCACAGGTTTGTCCCAGGCGAGCGCTCCCCGAACCTTCAATTTTCGCTTGTAGATCTTATCTGCGCTCATGACGAAAAGTGTATCGCGGTCCTTGCCGCCGAATGTAAAATTGGCTACGCGGCCGTTCGGCGTGGGGATAATGCACTGGACTCTTCCCATCTGGTCGGCGATCTGGATTCCCAGCGCCGTTGCTATGTAAAGGCGCCCGTCGCTATCGACGCGAAGACCGTCGGCACCGCTCCAATCCAGTGTGTCGGGGGAGTGAAGCCAGTAGAAACGCTGCTTCTGCCGCAGCATTCCATCGGGCTGTATGGCGTAACTGTAAACCCAATGCGAGCGTGAATCGGCGACATAGAGCAGCGTCTGATCGGGCGAGAGCGTGATGCCATTCGAGAAATTGAGGCCCGTGTCCACGAGCGTTTTTTCGCCGTTGGGCCGGATAAGCCAAATCCTGCTTGGCTCGGTGGAGCTGCCCTGCGGTGGATTGGTAACGTAAGTATTGCCGTTATTTGCTACGACAATGTCGTTTCCTATGAAGCCCTCGGCCACGATTTTGGCCTTACCGTCCGCATCGTAAGCTAGT
>DIYZ01000074.1 GCA_002427845.1 Chloracidobacterium sp. UBA6041
GGAGTCAGGAGCAGGGGCAGGAGTCAGGAGTCAGGAGTCAGGAGTCAGATGTCAGATGTCAGATATTCGTGAACCTGCCGTCTGCTCCTGCCGGTTCGTCACCACTCAATTCAACGCCCAGCAGATGATGGCTATTGATCGGAGGCCCCGGAAGTTTGTGGGATCCGCTTTACCTGGCTGACGCAGCTTCTTCCGGTAGTAAGTTGCCGGCTTCGTGGATCGCTTTGTCGGTATCGGTGAGGTAAAGAATGATCGTGCCAACGACAAAGAAAATTATCAGCGACAGCAGGGCCTGACGGTAGGAATTCGTCGCTGCCACCACGGCGCCAAATGTAAGCGGCCCCAGCCACGAAGTACCTCGCTCCGAAACCTCGTAGATACCAAAAAACGAAGCCTCTCTGCCGCGCGGAATCATCCGCGAGAAAAGCGATCGCGACAACGCTTGCGAGCCGCCCAGCACAATCGCGATGACAGCGCCCATGGCCCAGGCTTCCGTTGTCGTGTGAAGAAAACCGTATCCGTAGATGATCACACCCACCCACAAGATCAAGGAAGTCAGAATCGCTCTCTTTGTGCCGATCGCGTAAGCGAGTCGTTCAAACAACAGAGCGCCGAAGATCGCGACGAACTGGACCATTAGAAAGATGGCTAACAAAAACGACTGGTCCGTTTTCAGGCCGCGCGCGATGAAAAGCTCCTGCGACATAAAAACCGAAGCCATGCTGATTACCGTCTGAATTCCGTCGTTGAAAAATAAATAGCCGATTAAATACTTGAGCGTGTGACGCAGTCGGGCCAACTCACGGAACGTTCTGCCGAGTTCGGAAAACCCGATGGTCAAATAACTATTTCCCGGGGGCATTGATTTTTCCGGCGCCCGAGTTTGCAAAGTGCTAAATGTAATAAGCGCGAAAAGGCCCCACCAGACGCCGGCTGATAGTAAGGAAATGCGCACGGCCATCAAAGGATCCAGGCCCAATCGCGGCGCGCTTTTTACAAGCAGGAAGTTGAGAGCAAGCAATAGTCCGCCCCCAAGATAACCGTAAGCAAAACCGCGGCTTGATACCTTGTCGCGCTGGTCTTCGGTTGTAATGTCGTTCAGGTAGCCGTTATAGAAAACGACGGACGCGCCAAAACCCAGATTGGCGACGATAAAAAGCAGTCCGCCCAACCAGTAAAACCCGCCCGTCACGAAAAACATCAGGCAGGTCGCGGCCACCGCTAGATAGCAAAACAGTCCCATCATCTTTTTCTTCAGATGGGAGTAGTCGGCGATTCCTCCAAGCACCGGCAGAAGGAATATTTGCAGGAATACGGCAATCGAGATGCAGGTAGGGAAGAAAGATTTTGAAGTGATGGCCCCCATCGGACCAAGACTGAGTACCACTCCGTTTTCACCAACCGCCCGTTGGGTTATCTCTGTCAGGTAAGGTCCGTAGAGCGCGCCGACAATCGTCGTCGAGAAAGCCGAGTTGGCCCAGTCGTACATTTTCCAACCAAAAACTTCGCGAGGATTGTTCTTGTCCTTCGCGTTGCTCGGTTTGGATTTGGAGTGGTCTGGAGAACTCATCGATGGGCCGCAGCTTTCTCCGTCAATGTTTCAACTATTGCCGGTGTTATGTCTGCGAGGTTCTTAATGCGACCGGCAATGCGATTTCGTTGTGCGCCCCAGACGATCGTAGGAACGTCGTTCAACGTGTGGTTGCGCGAAGATAGATCTTCGATGTTGCCGTGATCGCTCGTGAGTATAACGGATGTTCTATTCATATCAATCATGGACAACACCCCGCGAATAAGCCCGCTAAGAGCTTGCAGGATCAACTTCGCCGCCGGCATATCCTGAGCATGTCCGACCTTGTCGGTGATGAAATACTCGTAGAGCGTGAATCGGTTTTCGCTAACAATACGCGCCAGCGCGGCCGCGGCTTCGGCTGGTGTTCGCGGATGCACATCCTCACCGCGTTCAATTAACAACTTGTTAGTGAAGTCCTGATAGACGGCGCGACCGGCTTTCAGGTCGGCGACCGTTCTAAACGGCAAGCCCGCCGCTTCTATCGCGGCTGTGGTTGCAGAAACCCATCGCGGGCGTTCGTCAAAGAAGCGCTGCGTATACGTGTTTGCAAAAGTTATGGGTTCGATTCCGGCGCGACTCAACTGCAGGAAGATAGAATTGTCGCGGATGATCTCAAGCATGGCAGCGTTTGGAAAACCCTGCTTGTGATAGCCGAGAATTGCAGGAGCATTGACGCCGGTAAGAATTGTAGTTTGTCCGGAAGCGCTTTGCGGGCGGCCCTCAACTCCAAGCCGCGGGTCGGTTGGAACCACAATCCCGTCCAGTATTACTGCGGGCTGCTCGTCTCGAAAAATCGCCAAAGGCTGGGCGTCTTCAAGACCGTCCAGAGGATTGAATGGACCACGCGAACCTATACCCAGACCGTCGATGAAGAAAAGAAGAACTGACATTGTTCGTGATGAATATCATCCGCAATGTTTGCGTGCAAGTACCACTCTGGAAAATCCCAAGATTATCCAGCCTCTCTGGAACTCCATAAGATCTATCGCGTGCTGCCCGACGAGGATGCTGCGACCGATGGTGACATCCGTGTGGTGGATGAAAGCGGTGAAGATTACCTCTACCCGCTAGGTCCGAAGGACCGGCAGTTGGTAGCGCCGTCCGTGAGAGGTTGTGTCAAAACTCGGGAGAGTGA
>DIYZ01000212.1 GCA_002427845.1 Chloracidobacterium sp. UBA6041
TCAGAAAATGCCACTGATTTGTTAGGCTTTTCGCTCCTCGCCGGTAACTTGACAGAACCAGACTCAAATATTATTATCCCACTACGCTCACACGCCGGACTAAAGGATTGAATTGCCAAAGACGGTGTTGGAGGGCTGAAGTGAAATAAGGAGGAAATAAGAAATGACTACAGTTCGCTATGACCCTTTCCGCGATTTGCGCTCTCTACAGGAAGAAGTGAACCGACTGTTTTCCACCAACCTGACCCGAGGCTTTGGCGAGGAAGGTATCGGCCGAGGCGCTTGGAATCCCAGCGTTGATATTTTCGAAAACAAGGATCACATCGTGCTTGAAGCTGAATTGCCCGGAATGAACCGGGACGACTTCGAGCTTTCGGTGGAGAACAATGTCATTACGCTGCGTGGCGAGCGCCAATTCGAAAAGAAGGATGAGACTGACAACTACCACAGAGTGGAACGCTCCTATGGTTCGTTTACTCGTTCCTTCACCCTGCCGCAAACCGTCTCAGTAGAGGGAGCGACAGCCGAATATCGCAACGGCGTATTGCGTGTGACTCTTCCGAAACGTGAAGAAACCAAAGCGCGCCGTATCCAGATTAGCGGCGAAGGGACTACAACTTCGGGTAAGACGATCGAAGTGAAAGCTGAGAATGTCACAACCGAAAAATCTCAAGCCGCCGGCAGCCAATAAGGCTTTCCGGTTAGCAAAAAAATGCGAGCGGGGACATCGGAATAACCGGCAGGTAGTCCTGCCTGACTGATGCCCCGCTCAAAAGTCAGAAGATAGAATTAAAAGTTTGAATCAAAAGATCAAACGACATGCGTTTAGACAAATTCACCCTGAGAGCTCAGGAAGCTATCCAGTCAGCCATTGAGCTCGCTGAGCGTAATCAGAATCAACAAGTAGAGCCCGAACATCTGCTCGGTGCAATGCTTGAGCAGCCGGAAGGAATTGTGCGTCCCATCCTCGGGAAGCTGGCTGTCAACCTTCCCGTATTGCTCAATGACGTCCAGGCGGCGATAGCTCGCTTCCCTCGCGTCGAAGGAGGGCAGCAATATTTCAGTCCTCGACTTAGCCAGGTTTTTACGTCTGCTCAAAAGCAAGCGGACAAGATGAAGGACGAGTTCAACTCGACCGAGCATCTATTGCTGGCGATCGTCGATGAGAAGGACGGCGAGTCGGGAAAGATTCTTCGTCAGCACGGCGTGAAGCGCGACGATCTGGTGAAGGTAATCGAGCAGATGCGCGGTGGGTCGCACATTACCGACCAGAATGCCGAACAAAATTACCAGGCGCTTTCGAAATACGCTCGCGATCTGACCGAGTTGGCGCGGAAAGGCAAACTCGATCCCGTCATCGGCCGCGACGATGAAATACGCAGAACAATCCAGGTGCTTTCGCGACGCACAAAGAATAATCCGGTTTTGATCGGCGAACCGGGCGTGGGGAAAACGGCGATTGTCGAGGGCCTGGCTCAGCGAATCGTGTCTGGCGACGTTCCGGAAACGTTACGAAACAAGCGGCTCGTCGGTCTCGATCTGGGATCAATGCTTGCCGGCGCGAAATATCGTGGCGAGTTTGAAGATAGGTTGAAAGCCGTCTTGAAAGAAATTGAAAACGCGCAGGGGCAGATCATACTTTTCATCGACGAACTCCACACGCTGGTTGGGGCTGGCGCCGCCGAGGGCGCAATTGACGCGTCAAACATGCTAAAGCCCGCGCTTGCTCGTGGCGAGCTGCGTTGCGTTGGCGCTACGACCCTCAACGAATACAAGAAGTACATTGAAAAAGACGCCGCGCTCGAGCGCAGGTTTCAGCAGATTTACGTGGGCGAACCCACGGTTGAAGACACAATAGCGATTCTGCGGGGGTTAAAAGAGAGATACGAGGTTCACCACGGAGTCCGTATTAAGGACTCCGCCATCGTCGCTGCGGCAACGCTTTCGCATCGTTACATAACTGATCGCTTTTTGCCGGACAAAGCGATCGACCTGATTGATGAAGCGGCGTCTCGTCTCAGAATTGAGATCGATTCGTTGCCGCAGGAAATCGATCAGCTTGAGCGCGAGATAGTTCAACTCGAGATTGAACGGCAGGCGTTGCAACGCGAGGAAGACGAAAAATCCAAAGCGCGTCTGCACGAGATCGAACAACGAATTGCGGATCTTAGGGAAAAGTCTTCGGGCATGAAAGCAAAATGGCAGTCCGAGAAAGAAGCCATTGAACGCATGCGGACGGCAAAGGCTGAACTGGAACGACTGAAGCTGCAACTCGATCAGGCGCGTAATGCGGGTGATCTGGCCCGCGCTTCAGAAATTCAATACGGGCAGATTCCTGAGCTCGAGCGCAAGCTGGCCGCAGAGCAGCAGAAGCTCGCGAACTTTCAAAAAGACGGCGTGATGCTCAAGGAAGAAGTTGACGAAGAAGACGTCGCCGAAGTTGTGGCGAAGTGGACGGGCATTCCGGTTAGGAAGATGCTCGAGGGCGAGATGCAGAAACTCGTCACCATGGAAGAGCGTCTCGCCAAGCGAGTGATTGGTCAGGAAGAAGCGCTCGCCGCCGTTGCCGATGCGGTTCGCCGTGCGCGGGCAGGTTTGCAGGATCCCAATCGTCCCATTGGCTCGTTTATTTTTCTTGGACCAACCGGCGTCGGCAAAACGGAAACTGCGCGGGCGCTTGCGGAATTTCTTTTTGACGATGAACGCGCCATGATTCGTCTCGACATGTCGGAGTACATGGAGAAGCATGCGGTAGCCCGGATGATTGGTGCGCCTCCCGGTTATGTCGGCTACGAGGAGGGGGGACAGTTGACTGAAGCGGTGCGTCGCCGGCCGTATGCGGTTGTTCTCTTTGATGAGATTGAGAAGGCGCACCCCGACGTGTTCAATGTCTTACTGCAAATTCTCGATGATGGGCGCCTGACAGACGCCAAAGGCCGCACAGTTGACTTTAAGAATACGGTTTTGATCATGACGTCAAATCTTGGCTCGCGTGAGATCCAGGAGGCCGAAGGTGATGAGAAACAGGTGCGCGAGGCGGTGTTGCAGGAGTTGCGCGCGAATTTCAAACCCGAGTTTCTCAATCGCATCGACGACATCGTGATCTTCCACCAGCTTTCACGCGAACAGATCGCGCAGATCATTGATGTGCAGTTAGAACGGCTCCGCCAGATGTTGAAGGAACGAAATATCCAGCTGGTGCTTGACGATTCGGCAAGACAACTGCTGGCTCGCGAAGGATACGATCCAAATTATGGAGCGCGTCCGCTCAAACGGGCGATCCAGACCCTGATACAGAACCCGCTGGCAGTAAAACTTTTGCGCGGAGATATTCT
>DIYZ01000150.1 GCA_002427845.1 Chloracidobacterium sp. UBA6041
TTCACGCAGAGTAGCTTATTTAGGGGGATTATATACTTGAGTAACCGTCAGGCTTGCGTGAGGCTAACAACAAGAAGGCTCAATAACCAAGCAGTCGCAATAATTGCTGTTATCTGCTTTGCCCAGAAAGAGCCTTGTTGTAAACAGCGCATCAGGCTCCCCTCGGCATATTCAGCCTCTGCCTTGTTTTGTTTTTCTGCTTCCCGTCTAACTGCGTTTGAGGACAGATACGATGCCCAATACTGTATAGCGTCTATCAATAATGTAAGAACGCACAGCCCGGCAATCGCTAAAAGTTGTCTTGTATGTGTCCTGAGAGTTAGGGCCGGGACATCTTTGTTTCCGGAGAGGAAGAGCCATACCAAGGCAAGAACCCCCAGTATTAACGCTCTGATCTGCGTCGATAGGCGATCCGAGGCAAAGTCTAAGTTTTTGTAAATCTCCGTCAGCGGTACTTTCATGGGAAGCTTATCGGAAATCTAGTGCGCACGAGGACTATCTCTTCTTAGCTGCTTTTCTTGCGCCGCCCCAACCAGTACGGCCGCCGTTTTTCTTCGCGGCCTTCTTAGCTGCTTTCTTTGGTGCGGCTTTCTTCGCGGCCTTCTTTCCACCTTTCTTCATGGCCATGGGGTTTGGTCTCCTTATTTAGTCGTGAGATTAAGACTTCTTCTTGGCTCGTTTCTGCTTAGCCCGCTGCGACCGATTCTTGAGTCGTTCTTTCGCTTCTTCTTTTTCGACGGCTGCTTTAGGAACGGAAACGACAGCGCGGAACAGACGGGCGAACTTCTCAAAGGGTGTGCCTTCGGGCGCGGGTACTGCTGGCGCAGGTTTCATGTAACTCATGATAACGCCTTTAGCTATCGCTGTCAGTTCAAAAAAGCGGCGAGTCGTTTGAATGACTCGCCGCTGTAGACTTAGAGAAAGGTTCTTCTCGCTCAAGGTGCCTGAAAGTGCTCAACCTCCTTTAAGTCGTATTCGTTAACCGGATGGCGGCAACGCAGATTTGAGCAAGTGACTTTGTACTTCCCCTCATCGGTCAACTCATGGTTAGTCTTGTCAAGTAAAATAGGACAGCCGCATGACTTGCACATAACGCCAAAACAGTGCTCACCAGTTATTAGTTTTCTCATGATTACTGAACTCCTTCTTAAGATAGGTTTTCTTAATCCTACTGGGCCAAATCCCGAATGGGTATCAAGTATATCACCATTCAGGCCGCTCTCAGGCGAAGGCGACATTTGAAGGGAAGGGCGCGCATGGTGTCAGTGAGAAGGTAAGTCAATTTTGGTACTACTAATCCTTTGGACAGAAACATCGCTTCTATACCTTGATAACGGCTGTTCGCGGTGTAGTGAAGTTTGTAAACGATGCGCCGCTGCAACTTGTACAGATCATGTCGAACTGCCGCGTAGTCATAGGTGACTACCCACGGACACTTTAGTCGTCTTATTGCTCTAGCCAACCTTTTGTGATCCGCAATCTCGTAGTCATTCAAATAAAGCTGCGCGCCATTTTCGATATACGGCGGGTCATAAAATAAAAATGCCTTGGCTCCGATCTGCGGAACAATGTTCGTTGTAAACTCCAAGGCGTCTAATTGGTAGAGTCTGATCCGGCTCTTGTATCTTGCGATCTTGCGGATGCGGCGAATAAGCTCTGCCCTATTGAATCGAGCATCAAGTTTCCATTCGCCATTTTGATCCTGTCCACCTATCACTCCACCGCCGATGATGCCGGAACGATTAGTGCGGTTTAGAAAAAAAGCAGCAAACCCTAACTCAGTAAGGTCGGCAGTGTCTTGGCTCTCATACACGGCCCGCTGCTTTCGCCATTCACTCATTGTGAGTTCAACGCGCTCAATTCTGCGGCACAGTTCTTCGGTGTCGTTCAGCACTGTGTACCAGAAAGCATAGAGAGGTCGGCTTAGATCATTGATGTGAATGACGGAAGCATATTCTTCCATGAGAAGCGCAAGGGCGACCGCCGCACCGCCAGCGTAAGGCTCCGCGTAGTGAATGTCCTTTAATCCGTTCGCGTCTAGCAGACGCATAATGACGGCTGCCAACCGTCGCTTTCCGCCTGGATAACGTAAGGGTGTGTAGAAGGCCATGTGAGAAGTCTACCGACCCGAGGCCGTTTTGGCCAGCCGTCAAGGGCAACCATCAAGGAGAGCAAATAGCGATCATGAATGGCTGCAAACTATTCCAATGCGCTCGCAGATCACCCGGCGCGGGAAAGAAGTGCGGATTGTGCACATACTGATTCATGACCGTGATAGAGGGTGCAAGGAACGAATCTTTGGCGGCTGCGCTATGCACAGGGTTAGCTTGCTGCTTGGTTAGTTTTTGACGGCTCACCAGATCATTGGCGGTGCTCACAAGCTTTTGCATCAGAGATAGGTCGTAACCCTTTTTATCTTTTATCGGTAGACTGTTGCGCGTCATGTAAGCGTCGGTGCTAAGTTCGATAAAGACGCGAAAAAGAACACCGACAGCGTTCGTGTAATTGGCTAAACTTAATTTTCGCAACTCTGCTTCGATTTCACGCAGCCTTAGAGCAGTGATGCTCAGCACACAATCGCGAGGGATCAAAATGTCGCGCGATTTTAGTCGCCTTGCCTTCGCCGCCGCGCTTTTTGCTTTGGCTTTTGCACCTTGAGAGCCAGCGGCTTCACCGCCGCTCGCAGTCGGCGTAACTACGATATTTGCGGGAAGGCTGTTGGCATATTTGATGCGCAGCTTTTTGGTGTAGATTTTCCGAGTTCCAATTCTTTCGGAAACAAGATCATCAATGACATGTAGCAAAGCCTTTGCAACTTTTTTCTCATCTGCCAATAAGTATAATTTGCCCTCCTGCACCTTGAGGCCCAACTTTGAACGCACGTATGGAGTACCGAGGAGTCGAAAGAAGCTTGTTGCTGGCACGTTACGCCGTTGCTCAGGCGTAAGGTATCCGCCAGCTTCAAGGAAGTTGAGTGCCTGCGAGTGAATCCCAAAACCACCACTACGTGCACGGAACCGCGCGGCATCATCACTTGCCCACCTAACTATCCCAGCTCCCTCATTCTCTCCGGTATGCCGTAATTCAATCCAGTGCTGCGCTTCATCGCGGTCGTCAACGAGTAGACAGGTGAGTGATTCAACGGGCGCTTCCTGGTATGTCTTGCTCAGCGTCCTTAGCTCGGCTAGTAAACTGCTTTCCAGTGCACCGAGTAAAGAGTCTGGATTCTCTAAACCTCTGAGTGCCACCAAGCGACGATTCCCCTCCAGCATAACGTAGCGATTCAGGTCATCCTTGAACGACATCACAATAGGTAGTTCAACCGGATTAGGGCCATGCCTAACGATGTCCTTCGCCAAGGCTATGAGTTTCTTAGGCAGATGTTTGGCAAGCGCACGTAGCGCGTCGCGCTGGCCAACATTCGGTTGCGGTAAACGCGGATTCTCGGTGTCGATCAATAGATCGGCTAAGGATATTGGGAGGGTTTCTGACATGAGGAAAGGACTCGCTTTCGTGGGAGAGTAAAACAGCGGGCCGATATTAACTCAATCGGCCCGCCAGCGATAGGACTATTTGGAGCGTTTGCCCCTCCTCTGCCGCTTGAACGGCAGAGGATTTAGGGTTGGAAGCTTTCAGACTTGCCAGTCAATTCCGAATAGGTGAGACGGCGACCGATGATCTGCTTTGCGACTATTGAAAATCTTTCGCTGTCAGTGAGCTTGCGATTGTTGAAGCGAAAAGACTGCTCGTCAAGGTAGCGGAACAGATGGAACGGTTCGACACTGATATAGGTTCCGCCAAGTCCGCGCTTTAGGAGCGCCCAAAAGTTTTCGATCCCATTGGTGTGAATGTGTCCGTTAACGTATCGCTCTGCGTGATTGATCACGTTATGGATATATTCATCTTCAAGGCGATCATAAGAGCGAAACGCATCGCTATAAACTGTCGAGCCAGCTTCTACATGCTTGCTCACTTCGCCGTGAAGGGACTTGCGGCGCACGTTCGGGACAACCATCGTTCTGACTTGGCCGTGACGTTCAAGCAATCCCATCACGGCAACCTTGCCCGATCCGCCAGTTCCATGAATCTTGCGAGCGCGATCCCCTCTGTGCATGTTCCGCGCTTTGCCGCCGATGAAGGTTTCATCAACTTCAACCTGACCGCCCAGCTTCTCAAACGATCCAACGCGCATCGCTAACCGAATACGTTGGAGCATGTGCCACGCCGACTTTTGGGTGACGCCAATGTTTCGCGCCAATTCGCAAGAGCTAATGCCATTCTTGCAGTTCGCTATCTGCCAGATCGCCATCATCCACTTGTCGAGGCCAAGCGATGAATCCTCAAAGATAGTTCCGACTTTGACAGAGAACTGCGGACGCGGGTGTTTGCTGTAGCATTTCCAGCGGCGTTGCTTCGCGAGGTAGCTGACCTTCTCAGAACCGCAAGTCGGACAACTGATTTTGCCGTCCGGCCAGCGCACTGCTACCATGTACCGCAAGCAGTTGTCAGGGTTGGCAAAGTAAGTGATCGCCTGTTGGAGGGTTTTTAGCTTTTCCATGCCCTAAATTTACACGGATCGGCATGGTTAGTCAAGTATATAATTACCTTATTTAGCGCCCTGGGCGGGCTTTGCTCCCAAGTCGACGATGGCGATCCGATTGTGCTCTACGACCGTTTGGCCAATCGTTGGCTAGTCAGCCAATTTGCTTTTACCGCCGCAAATGCTCCGCCATATCACGAGTGCGTCGC
>DIYZ01000023.1:0-2622 GCA_002427845.1 Chloracidobacterium sp. UBA6041
GAATCGCGCGCTGACGCGCCATCTTTACGACGAACGTGCGCGCCAACCACACCTGATTCGCACCAGCGAGTTGTACGCGTTGGTCCGGGTCGGAAACTTCCTGCCCGTTGCGCAGCATACCGAATTACTCCGGCGGACAGTTTCTGATCTGCCGTCGCGCGTTGGCAAGCAGCGTGACTCCATCCGCATCGTCGTGGAAGGTTCGTTCTGTGAGCAGCCGCCGCTCGATTTGATCAAGATTCTCGAAGAAGCAGGCTGTTACATCGTCGATGACGATTTCGTGCTCGGGCCGCGCTGGTTTCTTGAAGATGTGCCGGTCAATGGTGATCCACTGAGAGCGCTGGCTGAGAGTTATTCGGAGCGAGCGGTGTATTCATCCGTGCGTCACGATTTTCGCAAGCCGCGCCATAAAGAGCTGATCGAAAAAGTCCGGCGTCGCGAGGCGGATGCGGTGATTATGCTGATCGCTAAATTCTGCGAGCCCGCTTATTTCGACTACGTGCTCTTCAAACAAGAACTGGAGCAGGAAGGTATTCCGCATCTGCTGATGGAGTTTGAAGAGAAGATGTTTACTTTCGAGCGACTGCGAACCGAGATCGAGACGTTCGTTGAGTCGTTGTTGTTTGATTGAGGGGCGCGAAAACAATGCCAACCCAAACCGAATATCGCAGTGAACTGCACCATCGGCAGAAGGAATTGATGGTCGAGTGGTACGAACGTCTCAATGCAGCGGCCGAGACGGGCAACCCGCCCACGGTCTCTATGATGATCTCGGGCAATTGCGTCGAATTGCTCGAAGGCTTTGACGCTGTGCCGATCTATCCGGAAATAAACGCGCTCCAGCTAGCCATCCGCCATCAATCGCTCGAACCAATCCTGTTCGCAGAGGAAATGGGTTACGCGGCCGACAATTGTGCTTATGTGAAAGCTGATATCGGCGCGTACCTGAAAGGCATCACGCCCACGGGCGGCAAACTACCGAAGCCAACGCTTGTGCTCTGCAACTTTGTTGGTTGCAACACCTACCTCAAGTGGTTCGAACATGTCGCGGAGTTCACGGGCGCGCCGCTCTACACGCTCGATGTGCCGTTCATGCGAGCGGACGATCCTTCAGCGGCAGATATCAAGTACGTCGTGAGTCAGCTGAAAGAATTGATTAAGTTCCTTGAACAATTGACCGGTCGCAAGTTTGATTACGACCGTTTCAAGCAAGGTGTGCGCTGTGCGGCGCGCGTGGAAGAACTGTGGTCAAACATCAAGCACCTGGCGCGTACCGTACCATCGCCCTTCGACGCCTATTTCGATGCGATCACCTTGATGGGTCCGCTTTATGTCTATCGCGCAAAACCGGAGGGCGTAGAGTTCTTCGAGCTTGCTTTGCGGGAACTGGAAGAAAAAGTCGAGCGCCAGGAGGGTGTCAACGATCAAGAAAAGTTTCGCCTGGTCTTCGAAGGTCCGCCGCCGTATCCGCATTTTCGCACCTTCCGCGACATGTTTGCGAAGTGGAAAGCGTGCGCGGTCGCGTCGACCTATTCTACGGTCGGCGGCTTGTGGGAGTTTGGCGCCCGACACGATCCGGAAAAGCCATTCGAATCGGTCGCGTTGCATATGCTCGAGCACAACGTGACGAATCGAAACTATTTGCAGCGTTACGATCAAATCAAGCGGTACGTCGAAGAGTGGGGCGCCGACGGGCTGATCATTCATTTTGTTAAGAGCTGCCGCTTGTTCTCAGCGGGGCAGGGAGACATGCGCGACTATTTTACGAAGGTGCTGGGCGTGCCGACATTGTACATCGAATCGGATCTGGCAGACCCGCGCTATTTTTCGGAAGCGCAGTTGAAAAATCGGATTGATGCTTATTTCGAAGCGCTGGAACATCAGAAGATGAGCGCATCTGTTTAGAGGCGGGCGTCGCCCGCCGACCTCGAGCTGCGCCGCAAGCGATTGGAACAACCTTGAAACGGCGGGCAACGCCCGCCTCTAAACGAGAGATTCAACGACCATGAGATTCGCAGCCGGAGTTGACGTCGGTTCGACGCAGACAAAAGCCGTCGTGATGGAAGAAAGCGCCGGCATCGTCGCGCGCGCGTTGGTTGATACCGGCGCCAATGTGATCAAGGCTGCCGAGAATGCCTTTCACCTCGCCTGCCGCGAGGCGCAGATCGATCCGCACGACGTCGGTTTCGTTGTCGGCACCGGATACGGTCGTTACAAGATCACTTTCGGGAACACGCAGATGACCGAGATCAGTTGTCATGCGCGCGGCGCGAGTTACATCTTTCCGTCAACGCGCACGGTGATTGACATGGGCGGCCAGGACGCTAAAGCGATCAGCATTGGATCGGACGGACAGGTGCTCGACTTTGTAATGAACGACAAATGCGCCGCCGGCACCGGGCGCTTTCTCTCCAACGCTGCCGATGTGATGGGCATCAGTCTTGATGAAGTTGGTCCGCTCTCGCTTGAGGGAACGCGACCCGTCAAACTAACAACTGTCTGTACGGTCTTTGTTGAATCAGACATTCTGTCGTACCTCTCGATGGGAAAAAAACCATCGGATATCCTGCGCGGCGTTCATCTGGCAATCGCGAAACGAACGATCTCGCTCGCCCGGCGCGT
>DIYZ01000023.1:2841-7513 GCA_002427845.1 Chloracidobacterium sp. UBA6041
GATACGAAGCTGCAGGTCAGTCCGGATGCCCACTTCATAGGCGCGATTGGCGCGGCGCTGTTTGCACTTGAAAAAGAGGACGAAAGCTTCGAGTCGGTGGTTTGGAGGCAAGCGGTATGCGAAACGTAGCGGGCATCGACAGCGGTTCGGGATTCACAAAAGCCGTGATCATCGCTGAGCATGGACCAAACGGCCAACCGGCAGTGCTCGGCCGCGGCAAAACCAAAACCGGCGTGAACATGGAAGAAGCAGCGCGGCGTGCTCTGGATGCGGCAATCGCCGATGGTCGTATCGGATCGGATGTTTCTTATATTGCTACGACCGGGTTCGGTCGCTACGGCATCAGCTTTCGCGACATCCAGATCACCGAGATCACCAGTGGCGCGCGCGGCGCGTACTACTTACTTCCTCAGACGACTTTGGTGCTGGACATCGGGAGTCAGTCCACCCGAGCGATGAGTCTCAAAGAGAATGGCAAGGTGCGGACGTTCAAGTCCAACGATAAATGCGCGGCGGGTTCCGGCAGCTTTATTCAGAGAGCAGCAAAGTATCTGGAGGTCGGCATCGAAGACGTTGGCGAGCTGGCCATGCGGGCGACCCGTCCCCAACCGATCAGCAGTGTCTGCGCCGTCCTGGCGGAGAGTGAGATCATCAATCTCGTGAGCACCGGTCTGAGCGTCGAAGACATCATGCGCGGTATCTACGATTCGCTCGCCGATCGCGCGGCGCTGTTGCTAAAACGCGTCGGCTCAGGCGACCAGTTGGTCTTCATCGGCGGCGTGGCCACTCAACGCGGCATGGTCAAAGCCTTGGAAGATCATTTGAAGCTGCCAGTGATTATCCCGCCCGATTGCGAATACGTCTGCGCGCTAGGCGCGGCGCTGCTCGGACTGAAGCGGTTGCAGATGAGCAGTCAGGCCGATGTCAAAGAGCAGAGGCCAGAGCCTTTCCTGACCCAGAGCTGATTACATTTCAGAAGCACACCCTGAATTGAGCCAAGCAAGGAAAAGAAATGAATTCCAGAAGCGTCATCGCGTTCTTGATATTAGCTCTGCTTGTCTTTACTGCCGCTAGCCCGCCGTCGTTTCCACAGACGCCGGCTGCGGATCCTTCGTGCGAAGAATTACAGAGGCGTCCGATCGTCTAACGATCTACGGAACGTACGGACTTGACGATCCGCGTGACAGCGAGCCCGTCAGCTTGAGCAAGCGTGACTCGCGAAGCCAATGAGAAATGCCTACGCATCGCCGCAAGAATCCAAAGTGTGAGGAAGCGGTCGAGGAACGAAAGTCGTTTACGATCTAAAGGCGAGCACCATTCGACAGTTGCTGCGGCTTGCCTTGAAATGAGCTACCCTTGTCTTTGGCTAACTGCCAATGGTTTTATGACGTGGCCTTGCACGGTGTTTCCAGTGCGCTTTTACAGCCAGGGTGCCGCTGTCTTCACTTGACCGCGTAAACTCTTACGCTCGCGGCGTAATCGTTGACGTTGTAGCGCCGCAGCAAGTCGGCAAGAGCTTCGTGTAAGTCGGCGTCTGCGCTTGCCGGTTGTGGCGTACAACACGCGGTACCCGCGAGCGGTAACTTGCTTGAAGAAGTTGCTGAGACTATCCGGAGTGGCGCGGAAGTTTCTGTCATAGCCGGTGAACAACAGCCCGCTTGGTTCTCAACCTTCGCATACGCGTGGAGATCTGCGCCGGAGTCCACGACTTCCACGTTCGAGAAGCCAGCTTCTACGAGTCCTTGCCGATAATCTTCAATCGGAATCGCACCAGCGATGCAACCGACGTAAGCCATGACGTCGTCGCCCAGTTCGGCGGGAAGCGGCTGCTTGAGCGCGATGTCGCTGACGGCGAGCCGGCCACCGGGTTTGAGCACGCGCGCAATTTCCCGAAAGACCGCCCGCTTGTCCGGTGCCAGGTTGATGACACAGTTGCTAATCACGCAATCAACCGAAGAGTCAGCGAGCGGCAGGGCGTCAATTGTCGCCAGGTGAAACTCGACGTTGGCGGTCGCGCCCGCTGCCTGGCGTTTTCCGGCGTTGCGACGGGCGAGGTCTATCATCTCCGGCGTCATGTCTATACCAATGGCCCGGCCTTGAGGGCCCACCCTTTCAGCGGCGAGAAACACATCAAGTCCGCCGCCCGACCCAAGATCCACTACGGTTTCGCCTTCGCGCAAATGAGCGATTGCCGTGGGATTTCCACACGACAGGCCCATGTTCGCTTCCGCGGGAATAGAGGCCAGTTCTTCGGGCGAGTAACCGAACGCTTCTGCGACTGCCCTCACCCCGTCATGTTCGCTCGATAAACCACTCTTCGCCACCGATCCATATCTTGACCGTACCGCTTCGACAATGGATTCCGACATCAATGCATCTCCTTTTGACCTGCTCTGCACATTTTGCTTGGCTTAATGTCATACCGCGAATAGCGGTATCACAACATATATCTCAAGGCACATGCAATCTGCGTGTAGGCGCGGTGGGGAATTGCCAGCCGTACCAACTCATTGTGGATGCCTTCTCCTGGCCGTCTTCGGAAGGGTCTTCTGCACGGGTCACTGAGCCGATCTCGCGGGCCAGCGCCCAGACCTTTGATCTGTCTTGGGGAATTCTGCTGCTGAGGCTGGGTATGTTCTCGCAGCGGCGCCCAATCAACAATGTTTGACCTCCAGATAGCAAGGACAAAACAGAATGAGCTGAGGAACGAATCTTGCGATTATCCCATCACGCTTTTCATCCTGGCCGCAGGTTGCGCGCAACACTAGCGGGCACTTGGCGGACAAATAAGGACGGCGGTCACACAGATGTGACGCGGCGATCGCCGTATCACGTGCTGATGATGGCCTGGATGAAAAGGATGCGGATCCTTTCGCTGGGCATGAGTGCCGGATATTTATGAACATGGAGGAATAAGAGGAGGGGGAGGTTGCAATGAACGCACAAACCAAACGAACGTTAGCATTGATTGGTATTGTCGGGCTGCTGGCAACAGCGACAATTACCATTGTTGTTCACGCACAGCAGGAAAAGGTTTCGTCCAGCTACGGCCCGACGAACCAAGATATGACCTTTGAGCAAATCAAGGCGGCGCGCCTGGCCGTCAAGGCCCAACGGGCAAAAGAGCACATGGATCTCTTAAATAGTCGCTATGCCCTTGCCAGGAAAACGACGTCAGAAGTGGCTATGTCGGGCGGAAAACCGGTGCCCGTAGGGCCGACGGCCAAACTCTCAGGGGTAACCTGGGCCCAACTGGACAAGATGGCACCGGATCAGATTAAGGAGAAGGGGCTCTTCCCCTATAAGCCCCTGCCCTTCGCCGACCACGCGGAAGGGGGCATGCTCTTTCCCGCGATGACGCTGAAGCTTCTGCCGAGGCTCACCCGCTTTGACCTGGACTTCGACTTGCCCGAGCACGTCCTGCCCGACCCGGCACCGGCCATCTACCTGACGACGCGGCCCGATCTGGGTGACGTGGCGAAAGGGCGTATCATCACCATCAACAATTACTACGAGATCTTCAACGGCATTCTGAATCCCAAGCAGCTTGAAGGCCTGCGCCTCCTCGTCACCCAGTTTCCGCAGCAGCAGTTCAACGCCACTGAGGATCGGCGGACTGATCGGCCGGACGGCGTACTGGGCGTCACCTGCTTGGACTGCCACGTGAATGGACACACGAACGGGGCAAACCACCTTGTCGGTGACATCCGCCCACAGGAGTTCAGACACCGTATCGAAACACCTACTCTGCGCGGCGTGAACATCCAGAGACTCTTCGGTTCACAGCGGGCGCTGAAGACTGTGGAAGATTTCACGGAGTTCGAGCAGCGAGCCGCATATTTCGACGGCGACATCAGCATGGCCATCAAGAAAGGAGTCAACGTCCTCGATCGGGGCTCCCAGGTCCACTTCATGGCAGAATTCCTGGCAATCCTGGACTTTCCGCCCGCTCCCAAGCTGGACATCTACGGAGCGCTGGAGTCCGCTAAGGCCACACCGGCTGAACTCAGAGGGGAGGCGATCTTCAACGGCAGAGCTCGATGCGCTTCCTGCCATCCCGCTCCCTACTACACCGACAACAGCCTGCATGACCTCAAGGCGGAGCGCTTCTACAAGCAGGAGCTGGTGAACGGGATGATGATGGCCCACGACGGTCTCATCAAGACATTTCCCCTGAGGGGCATCAAGGACTCTCCGCCCTATCTGCACGACGGGCGTTGCTTCACCCTTGAGGACACAGTGGAATACTTCAACCTCGTGCAGCAACTCCACCTGACCGCTCAGGAAAAAATGGACCTTGTTGCTTTCCTTCGTTCGTTGTGAGGTGTGCTTCAGCCGCGGATGAGAGGGGCGCCCCGGCGTCCCTCTCCTCTTGAACAGTAAGGCAAGGGGAGGGAACCATTTTCTCAATTCAAGATCAGGTTTTGGCGAAGGACAAGCGATGACGATTGCTTGCGTTACTAGATCAAAATACTAGCGCACTTCTTGGTGCTGGTTCAGTTTGATAAATAAGAGTAGCACCATGAATCGTCGAAGGTCGAGTGCAAGAAGGGACACACTCAATACAGAACCGAGCGCGGTAGCGCCGGATGCTAGAGTCAACTTCGGTAATAAGCGTCACGGCTCTGCAACCCCTTAATACTTAGTTTGACTCTAGCATCCGGCGCTACCG
>DIYZ01000185.1:0-21319 GCA_002427845.1 Chloracidobacterium sp. UBA6041
CAGACCGACTCCCACGTATATTCCTGGCGTCTGGAGATATCAGGTACGAAGCTGAAAGGGACTAACAGGCGCCCCGACTTTAGCTGGATTAACCGGTGGTTGTTACCAGAATAATATTTCTTGTCCTGGGTAATCCGCACCGGTTGAGTCCAGGTCTTCCCTTCATCATTTGATCTTCTAAAGTAGTAGGGCCAGTCGGAGGGGGACATTTGGGCTTCGCCATAGACAAAACCGATGTCACCGTTTTGGAGTCGCAACAGTGACGCTGGGCCCATCCGACCTAGTTCTGAGGTGTTCTCCTGCAGAACAAAGGGACGGCCCCAAGTACGACCGCCATCCTCGGACAGGCGGGCAGCAACGTAGGCTGGAGCGGAGTCCCTGTCTTCACCCATCATGGTGAAATCGTCGTAGGCGATTAGAATCTTCCCATCCTTCAGTTGCACCATGGATGAAGGGCCATAACGTTTACTAGGAATAAGAGGAGCGACCATTACTTCGAAGTCCGCGCTTTTTGCCGAAGGCGGCGATGACGACGGTCGACTAGTAGTGCTTGCGCTCTCGCTTTGCGCCGGGGTTCCCTTAGTCGCCCCCAGCAGCGTGAGGATACAAATAAACACCACACTGCTGTATTTGGTCAGTGACGCGTTCATTGAAATTCCCATAGCTTTACTCTTAATCCCTTTAGCTCTTGGTCTTTGACAGACTCGAGACAAAGTAAGCAGCAGTGCCTGATGCTGGAGCTTGATTCCCGTTGATTATTCCTTGGCGAGTTCCTCTCAGGCGGAGCTCGCCTCTCGCTTCACCAGCGAGCAACCACAGATTCTGTCGGAGGAGGCAGGAGTGAATATCATCACAATTAAAAGTAGTACTTCACACCAAGTTGAATGATCCGCGGTGGAAGTGCACTGGTGATGACACCGAATGTTGCTGGTGTTGATGCATTGCCTCCGGGCAGTCCAAAATTCGGGTGGTTTAAGACATTGAAGAACTCAGCGCGCAACTCTAGGCGCTGGCTCTCTGTAATGTGAGTGTTTTTGAAGATTGCCAGATCAAAGTTGTTATACCCGGGTCCAGTGATGACATTACGCCCCGCATTACCGATGGTGAACAGAGGGGGTAGGGGAAACGCCGACGTGTCAAACCACCTATTAAGCGTCCGTTGCGAAGCGGGCAGATTCCCATCAGCTATTCTGTAGGGTCGAGGTACTATTCCCGGACCGGAGTTGAGCCTCGCACTAGACATCGTAACATCGACAGGATAGCCACTCTGGAGGGTTGTAATACCTCGAATTCCCCAACCCTGGACCAGATGTCTCGCTAGTCCTTCAGCACCATTCAAAAAGCTTCTGCCTGGGCCAAATGGGAATTCGTAATTATACGAAAATGAAAATCGGTGGCGGACATCGAAGTCTGCCCTACCGGTTATTAAATCCATTCTGGTACTGAGCGGGATAGGATATCCGGTGGCCTCCGCGTTTGTTTGTGAGACTTGATCAATCGTCTTTGAGAAGGTATAAGCCGCAAGAAAAGAAAGGCCCGTAGTCGCTCTCTTTTCAACTTTCACCTGCAGGCTGTTATATTTTGAGCTGAAACCTGAATAGATAGGCGCCACTCTGGCCCACTGTGGGTAAGGTGACCTAGCCAGAACATCTCCGAAACCCGGTGGTGGCACATTCACATTAAGCTGTGAGATCATTCTAAGGGTATGGGAGCCAATATATCCGATTTCAACCGCAAGCTCTCGGCCAAGGCCTCGCTGGAGTGTTAGAGCCCACTGCTGATCGTAGGCATATGGCATTTGTTGGAGGAAACCAAAGAAGGTTAATGGCCCCTGCAGGGCCTGCGTGAAACCGCCTGCCGGGTTCCACCGCAGCTGTGGAAAGGACGAAACGGAAGTCTCTGTAGGACGGATAGAGAAAGGTGGAACCGAAACCGATGCTAGAAGGCTTGAAAGTTGAGGAGCATTATAGAAAATACCGAACCCCCCCCGAATCACCGTGTTGTTTTTGTGAGCAAAAGGTCTGTAAGCAAAGCCAAGCCTCGGGCCGAAGTTATTCTTGTCCTGCTTATAGAGATCACCTGAGTAAAATCCAAAAGGTACATCCGGACGCACTTGCTGAAAAAAGGGTTCCACTCTGGAGCGGGCAGCTTCCGGAAACAGAACTCGACCGGTAGCAAGATCAAATCGAGCTACTTCATTTTGATCTTCTTTCAGTACGGTCTCTATTTCATATCTGAGGCCCAAATTCAGAGTGAGCTGATCGGAAACTTTCCAATCATCACTTACAAAAGCTCCGTAATAGGTCACACCTCCGTTTTGCCTTGCCGGGTTTATATTGCGGAAGGCCGAAAGCGGCCAACCTAATAGGAAATCAGCAAAGCTATTCCCTGTGAAGGTTCCCTCAAAGTCAAAGAAGCCGTTGAGCTGGCCAGGACTAAAGAGATCACTATGGTAACGCTTCACTTCGCCACCTGTGCGTATATCGTGACTACCATGGGTGATAGAGATTGTGTCACTAAATTGGTAAATCTTTGTATCGCGAGGCCGCGGGAAAGTTCCAGAGGGCGCAAGAAATCCACTTATCGTCGTAGCTGGAAAGGCCCATCCCGAGGGGTCGTCACCAAGCCCAGTAAGATTTATCCCAAGCTCACTTGCAATGTTCTTCACTCCTGCAAAGTTATCGGCTTGCTTGTAATTGAAACCTGTCCAGCCAGCTAATGCTTGATTAACCAAATTCGGACTGAAAATATGGACCTCCTGGATCGAGATTCCTTGTGCCCGAATGTTGAAGTTTACTCCTCCCGTCCCTGTCGGTAAAACGGGCGCTTGAAGAATCTTTTCATCATCCAATATGTAGCGTCCGCTGAGTTGGGACTTCTCCGTCAGTCGAAGATCCATACGCACACTCAGCAGATATTTATTCGTTTTCGTCGGATCGCGAGTATAAATGAAATTACGTAACAGATCCGAGCTGTTGGGCAGCGGGATAAAAGCTAAGACCTTGGCAGAAATTGGATCGATCCGACCGGGAGGGATCGTGTTACTAGCAAAGGGTTGATTGCCATTGAGTGGATCTCTGAGTGTTTGAGAGAATATACCCTGGCGCTCGGTCAGTGTCGGTACGCTCCCTACTACAGGAGCGCCTGCCGCACGTTCGATGAAGCGTTCAAAGGCCGCAAAAACGAAGTGATTATTCCTGACTATTGGGCCGCCGATTGACCCACCGAACTGATTACGTTTGAGTGAATCGACCTTCTTTGCAAAAAAATTACGTGCATCAAAAGCATTGTTTCGAAGAAACTCGAATGCGCTGCCATGAAACTTATTCGTTCCTGATTTGGTAACAACCTCTATTGCCGAGCTTGCAACTCGGCCCTGGTCGGCTGACATCATTCCGGTCGTCACCTTAAACTCGGCTATGCTATCAATAGATGGCGAGATGGCGTAATTGGAGAAACCAATCTCCCTATTATCGATGCCATCAATTGAATAACTATTATCTTCAGGTCTTCCACCATTTGATGAGGGTATAACCACCCCCCGGCCACCTGGCTCTGTGGACCTAAAGTCACGAGGAGCCGGTACCGTGCCAGGAACGAGGGTTACTAAACCCAGAAATTGACGATTGTTCAAAGGTAGATTATTGATTTGATCCCCGGTTACTACTTGGCCGATAGCGCTATTTCCTGTCGCAATTAATGTTGTCCCTTCGACCGTCACAGTTTCTGCGACATGACCGACCTTCAACGCGATATCTGCGCGAACCTTTTGGTTGACCTCAAGCTTGATTCCGATGACCTTCGACGTGCGAAAACCTTGATAGCTAGCAGTTACTGAGTACTGTCCAATAGGGAGGAACGCAAATTCAAAAAACCCTTGACTATTTGTGACAGCCTTGTGTTGCAATCCCGTCTGTTCATTGTTAATCGTGACTTCGGCTCCCACAATTAAGCTTCCAGCTTCATCAGTAACACTTCCTGAGATTGAGCCTGAGGTGCCCTGGGCAAAGAAAGGCCTCTCTGTCGCACCTATGAGGATAATTAGCAGTAAAATAGTTAGTGGAAATTTGATAGAACTTTTCAAATTCCAACAAGCCCAACCGCGTTCGGTTTGGAGATCCATACGTACTAATTGGCTAAACTCACCGTCAGCTTGCTGGAACGTTTCTGACTCTCTCATTTCATCCTCCTTTAGGGCCAAGTTTGATTTCTTAAGTATGCTTTTACTACCTGAGACGAAATTGGCTGCCACCGAATTGGTCCTGGGACGTCACAAGCTGTTGGGCCCCGGCCAAGTGCACCGACCTCTATCTCTACGTGATCCTGGATATCTTCAGTCGTTACCTGCCGGCTGATTGATGGCGCGGCGAGAATCCGACATGCTCGCTCAGCAACTCGTCGCCGACACCTGCGCCAAACTATCAATTGCTGCGTGCGCAACTCACCATCCATGCCGCTCTAGAGCAAACCGAAGCACTCAGGAAACTTGAGTCTGTACTTCAGGGTGTGGGAACTGCGACTCGGACAAGGAATTCTCATTAGAAACACAGGGACGAGAATGCGTCTTGGTGACGCCGAGATCGGCGAGCAGTTGGGCTACGAGCCTGGATTTCATCGCGGAGCCGGACGTGCCCAGTTTCTGCCGCCTCTTCTTCGAGTGGTAGAAAACACCGCACGTCATCATTTGGGAATCGGTTGCATACCTCAGCGTTTATCACGGCTGTGACCAACTGGCGCGTCTAGGTCGCTAAGTAGCGCGTCCGCTTGGCTCAACTAGGTGAATTACACTATGATATCGGGCCCTATTGGGCGATGCCGACCTATGACAGGCGCCAGGTATCGTAATCACACAATTGAAAATCTCTGAATTTGGCTTCTATTTTATTGTAGACAAAAGCATGCGCTTTTGCGCTTCTTCTTTTTACCTTTAGCTTGAAGAAAGAAATGTCTATGTTGAGGGCAAGCGGAATTTAGAATCACATGATCAATAGTAATTAGAAAGTCTTCCTGTCGACCTCGATATGTTCCTGTAAGGGGACGTTCACTTAGGTATGTAATGGTACCCTCTCGTACTAAATACCAGAAGTGCTTTGGCGTAATCCAAAAACAGTCTCTTTTACAGACTACTTTAGCTGATCTCCCAGTCGACATCGCACACACTTATCCTGCTTATATCAGCCCTCGCGGGAATCCCCGTTACCGGGGCAACTGAGCTTGACTAGCTCAGGTATTAAACTAATGATCCAACTAAAGAAGAGTACTCAGCGCCAAGAAGAATTAGCTGTTCGATTGTGGTTATTGTGATTTATTTCAAAGCAACAACTGCTCTTGAGTCCCCTACAAAAGGTCATTTTCCAATTCGTGGTCAGACTGATGTTAGACTAATCGCATTAGATAATGCCCGTCTTGGTTTTGAATTTTCATTAAACCCTAGTTTTTCAGAAATTTGGCGGCATACGCTCAGCAGTAACTCAACAATCTCTTTACTCTTTCCCTGAACCCTATCAGCCGGACCCGAAATGCTGATTGCCGCCACGGGTTGACCTCTACGGTCAAGTATAGGTGCTCCAATACAGAAGCCTTCGGGGTCGTTCTCCCGATTATCAAATGCATAGCCCTTTCGGCGTACCTTATGTAATTCGTCATTCAATTTATTCGAGTCAGTGATCGTACGCTCTGTGAGCTTCAAGAGAGGGATACGTGATACCAAAACTCTTAGATCATCCTCCGGTAAATTGGCGATAATTGCCTTGCCTAGGGCAGTTGAATGTAACGGTGAACGGCTGCCCATACCCTCCGCCATGCGTATTGGTCGTGAACTTTCAAGCGTGCTTATATAGATGATCTGCTGGTTTTCAAGAATACCTAAATTGACAGTCTCATTAAATCTTTCATGTATCAAACGCATATACGGCAGTGTTAACTGCCGTAAGTCCATTCGCACGCAAGCCGCTCGTTCTAGTAGCTTGAGTCCCAGTAAATAACGTGTTCCATCCCAGTTCCTTTCAACATATCCGTGCTCAACCAGTGTATGTAGTAGGCGGAACACCCGACTTTTGTTAAGTCCAACCCGCTCGCTAATGTCTGCCAAACTCAATTCTTCAGAGCTGCGAAATGCCTCTAGTACGTCGAGCGCTTTGGAGACCGCACTAACTGTGTACCTATCACCAATTTTCTCCAAAGCTTGCATGTTCCGCCTGATAAAACGACATTTCGAAAACGACGGCGGGAAGTTACCAAAGTTACGGGCTTTCTGTCAATCAAAATCTAAAGAAAAAATCTAGAGATTTTGAAATCTTTTGATTGACAGCAAAGCGAGGATTTTTGTAGCTTATCGCTCTCTCGTCTTTGCTGTTCGAAATGCAATTTTACCAGGCGAAATGTGCGCCTACATAGAATGTATGACTCGAGGAGGTATGTGATGGATCTTGGCCTGGCAGGAAAGGTGGCAATGGTTATGGCGGCCAGCAAAGGATTGGGCAAGGCTGTCGCGACGGGACTGGCCCAGGAAGGGGCGTGCGTCTCGATTTGTGCACGGGAGGGAGCCGCGTTGGATCAGGCCGCCAGTGACATTCGGGTGACTACAGGAGCTAACGTGTTGGCCGTCCAGGTTGATGTGACGCAGCGCGATGCGCTTGAGCGTTGGGTGCAACGTACGGTTGATGTCCTTGGGCCACCCCAAATCGCCGTGACTAATGTGGGCAGCCCACCTTGGGCAATTTCTTTGACGTGTCTGAGGCCGACTGGCGCGGCGCGGTGGACTCAATGCTGATGAGTGTCGTCCGACAGCGTACTTGACAGTGCCTTACTTGCGTGCCGCGCATTGGGGCCGGATCATCACTATGACCTCGGCTCAGGTCAAGATGCCACAGGACCGATTGCTACTATCGAGTTCAATACGAAACGCGGTCATTGGTCTGACAAAGTGTCTGTCCAACGAGTTGGCCGCCCAGGGCATTACTGTGAATAGTGTGCTACCGGGCAAGGTGAGCACGGAACGTACACCGGCAGTTCTGCAGGCAACAGCCCAACGCGAGGGCATCAGCCTTGAGGAGGTGGAACAACGCATCGTCCGTGAGGTTCCGTCAGGTCGTTTTGGCCGGTCTGAAGAATTCGCCGATGTGGTAGTGTTCTTGGCTTCAGAGCGAGCAAGCTGGGTGACCGGTGCCTCAATCCGGGTAGATGGCGGATTCTGTAAAGCCCTTGATTAGAATCTCAAAGGATACAATTGTGTTTGCTATGTTGGAGGAGCGTCGGAACCCGAAAAGGAATCTCTCGAACATGGATTATCAGGAGCAGGAACCGCGCTGTCTTGGACCACACATTGCCATCGAAGAGCTTGTGCCGCTGGTTACGCCGACGGCTTTCCGCGCGTTGAAGGTAGAAGACAAAACCTGTGATGCATCTTTGCGCCCACCGTGTATATCCCGACGCTGGGCAAGGTGCGGCTCGGTATCAGTGACGCGAACGCCGAATTGACAACGCCCTCCGTGGCAAAATCCTTGTGTGCAACGGCTAGTCGGTTCAATTCGCAGTGAATCCCTGGATCATGTCATCGGGCTTAATGAGCGTCATCTGCGGGCGGATCTTACAGAACCACTTTGAATTTACCACCGTACAAGGACACACTTATCTATTAACAAGGACGCGCCGGAGCCACGGTATGTACGGCGGCCGGGAGTGGGTCAGGTGTGATTCAGATTGCTGAGGTGGGCCTGCTCCACCACCGATACGAGCGGAGAGTGGCGTGACAAAGTCAGTGAAAACATGTCCGATGAGGTTTTGGAGAAGGACATCCGGATCACTCCGCAGATCGCTACACTCCCTCCTGTTTTTCGCGATCCGTTGCTCATTTTATGGAGAAACTCAACGCGAGCTTAGGGATACAAACTTATTCCGTATCCGGATTCTTTGTGTATTTAATGTCAGAGTTCGACAAAAATGAAACCGAATACTACAAGATTCCAAGCTCTTTCGCTTTTGCCTTTATATAATCGATTCTGTCTCCGACCGCTTCGAGTCTTGATCCGTCGGGCGACGGGCGCGCCAGGTAAGCAAGTTCGTAAATATCAAAACCTGCAAACCGCTCATCGTGAAATATTCTCTCAAGATCGGTAACGTATTCCTTTATCCCGACAGCTCTACTCACGTACCTGTTTAAATAGACGGGTAGACCAAGAGCGTTTGATAGCTGAAGTGCTTCCCCTACCAACGGATCAGCTAACGCGTGAGATAAGCAACTTCTCTTGGGTGCTGATTGAAAGGGGTCCTCCATGGCCTCGAACCAACTCGTGCGCAGCGTTACTCCGTCCACCAGGCCGTCTTTCAACCAATTCTTCCAATCGAAGCGGATATTGGCCGGGATTCCCATCAATTGGCCGTGACATGGGTTCGAGCCAAAAGCCTCAGTATGTATATGGACCTGCATTTTCTTTCCGGCATTGCGAAGCCGCTTACTCGCCGCCGTCAGAAATGAGGTGTAATGTCTACCCCTCAAATGAGCTAAATGATCGGCTTCAGAGTCGTCGCTAAATATATTAGACGCATGACGCCGGCTATACTCTTCGATAATCGGGTCGTTAAAACCATATTCAAATGGTTCGTCAGTAAGCGTCCCATGCGATGAGATACGTAGGTCAACCCCATCGACACCCGATTCGATCAGACGATCGATCCAGCCCATCCATAGCTTAGTTACCTCAGGATAAACCTCGCAGGGAGCGCAGGGCAGATACTCGTTCTTTCCTCGTGCGAAGGCAATACATCCGCCTTGCGGGCGCCACCAGTCACTACCGCCACGGGAATTATTATCGATGTCGAGTTGCACTTGAAATGGCCCATAGCCCGAATCGAATTCCAATCCTCCTGTAAGGAAACTCCGTGGTGTATCCCAAATCGCGCTGCGATTAGCTACCACGATTGGAAGGGGTTCGGGTCCTGGGCCGTATACCTCCAACATTCCCAAAGCGGTATTTTGGAAATCTCCTTTTTCATCTCTAAAATTGGTTGTAATTAAAGTATACCGCTCGTTGAGATTGAGTCCCTCAATTGTTAATGTGCTAACTGGTGCGCCTTTAGCAGTAACCGTATCACCGTAGTAGTCGCGAACCTCACGCGGCGCAGGTTCGATAGCTTGCTGTACAGTGAATGGGATATTACGTTTCCGATAGCCGTAATTATTAGGGCTGGTCCAAATCTCAAGATTCTCCTGTCCCACGCGGGTTGCAGTAGCATCCTTCTTTATAAGGCGAATTCTCTTGATAGGTTGAGAGTGCAAATCCGGCGGTGCTTTAAGAGGACGGCGGCGGATTCGCAACCCCGGATTGCGCTCGATGAACGGAATAACTTGCTGGAGTGTCCCGCCAATACGCTTGATTCGGGTGGCATTCGCTCGCGAAGATCCTTCCGGGTAGGTCCCTGAGAGACCGGTGTGATAAGGCTTCAGGACAGCGTAAAACTCCAGCCCGTGCTTGTGGGCTATGGGAACAGCCGATTTAACAGGCTCGCCAATATTATTTAGTGTCTGACGGCCATACTCCATATAATCAAACAGGGTCCCTGCCCATTCGGATTCATGATCTATATCGCCATCATACAGCCAGTAAATACGCCTAACACCTATCTGCTTAAACAAGATCATCATCCGATCAAGCAACCCCCGCGTGTAGACGCCATATTCCACATCGTCCGGGAAATCCACCGTAACAGATAAAAGAAATGAACGCCCCCTGACACGGAGAAAATTATCGGGATGATGGAGCACTGAGCCTTCCTCCTACCTTAGAAGTTCGAATGTTTTGTCTGGTAAAATACTACTGCGTGTAGCAAAACGAGAGCCGAGCCTACCAAATTTACGCCGCCCTTTCAACAAAATACTTATTGACAGAAAATCGAGGATTTTGTAAGTTAGTCGATTGCGTCTTTCTACCGAAATGCCATTTTACTAGGCAAAACGCGCGCTTCTATCCTTCTTGGCGCTGAGTACTCTTCGTTTTAACCACCAGAGCTTTGTACCTGATGTAGTCACGCAGTAGTCGCCCGTTAAGGGAATTCCCGCGAGGGCTGGCGTTAGGGGCATTAGTGTGTACTGTCCACGAGCAAGTCGAAGGTGCTCCAGCGGAAGAATGATATCGGAGGCCGGCAATGCAGCTTCTGCTAAAGAGGGATAGGCTGGGCAAAGTCGTAGAGGGCTCGGATGAGAAATTGATCGCAAGAGCCACACATGGAGATGACATTACCCTATATGAAGAGTCCTCCGCCTTCACTTGTTATATTGTCTTTGCCAATTACGCTGTGAGCGCCGACAGGGTGAGTGGATTGAGCTTACCGCACATGGCCCATGGCGAGTTTGCAAATCCCGACGCACTCATGCAATCGAGCTTGACCACCATTCAGTATATATACGATTCCAAAAGCAAGAACTTGCTTTGTAAGGATATGTTGGATGAGCACGACACGCTCACTTCAATCTGGGCAAACAACCCTCACTATTCAAGCCTCACGTGGTATACCACTCGCAAGTATGCTGATGGCCATTTCAAAGATCTAAGCAGCTTGAAAGGTTATGGGGATCAATTTAAGGTCAGGTTGGAATTCTACGAGGATTTCAAGGTGATCCTTAAACCGGACACCATCTACTTCCCGGAGACCGGCAAAGATTTTTTAATCAAGTCCTCTACGATGATCCTGCCCACAGAGTTTGCATTGAACCCCAAAAAGTACTTGGCAGAGGCCAAGCCGTTGATTGCAAATAAGACTTTCAGCCTCGTCTATCTCCATATCGGTTCCGACGGTGGACTGACTATCGTGCATAAACAACGCTATTCAGCCGATGAGGATATTGATAAAGCTCTCGAGCGCTCCATCGCTGTGAGCGCGCCCACTGCTCGATTCGAAGGCTGGCAGGCCAGCCCATCCGACTGGCCCACTGGGGTTACGCGCCTTGAATGCGATTACACGATTCTGGTGCCTGAATAGAGAGATTAATGCCCATACATCTTTTCAAGACTGTAGTAGATGAGCAGATATGGAACTGTTACTCAGTAAAGGCACCGCAGGAAATATCTTAATGGGGGCAGATCAGCATCTGCTTGCCCGGGCAGCCACTGGCGACGACCTGACCATATATATTGAATCAAAGGGGTTTGATGAGTACCTCATATTCGGGAATTACGTCGTTACCCGAGATCGAGTCAGCGGCTTGGGCCTGACTCATCCGGCCGATGAGGAGCTTTTTCATATTGCTGCTACGGATAAGCAGCCTGGAACCGTCATTCAGCACATCTATGATTCAAAGACAAACAATGTATTGGCGAAGGACTTCCTAGACGAACACATGACGCTGACCACTGTCTTTACCGGTAATCCCTCACATCGTAGCTATACCTGGTATTCAACCCGCAGATATGTGGAGAAAGCTAAAAAGGGTCTAAAAGCCTGTGGAGATCAGTTCAAAATTTTGCTCACATTCAGCAGAGACTTCAGGATCGTCGTGAAGCCCGATATCGTTTACTTTCCGTATCAAGTCAGAGAGTATCTGGTCAAATCCTCAGCCATGCTGCTCCCTTCGGAATTTGCTCTCGATCCGAACAAGTACATACAAGGTGGTAAGCCGCTCACGGAGAATCAGTCCTACAGCTCGGCATATCTTAACATCGGCTCCGATGACCTAGTGACCATCGTTCACAAGCAACGGTTTACAGCTCACGAGCCGCTCTATAGTCATAAAAGAGAAGGCACAGTTGCTCGAACTGCTGAGGGTCGCACGATGGTCACGAATATCAAGTGCGATCACACTATATTAGTCCCAGAGGAGTGAGGGGTTCGCTAGGCGCGTAGTTCATTTCATAACCGAGGTAATCAAGATGAAAGACTCTAAGAAGTATGAGGGGGTTGAATTGACCATTCTCACCTATGCGGGACAGACTTATCAGCCGGCCCTTGAGGCCCTTGCTGCCGAATTTCATACTCTTACCGGAGCAACTATAAGAAACAAGCCGCTCGCTGCACCTTACGAATGGTGGGCTCTGGTCCCACTAGCTCAAGCCGATGCAGTTTCCAAGAACCCGCAGTTTGACATGTTCTGCGACGATAGTAATCACACCTGGACCCTGTGGCCCCACCTTCATCCCTTAAATAACTTCATCAGGGAGTTTGATTACGATATGAGCGATTTTTTCGATCCGGTTTACAGGGATGGTGAAGCCATTCAAGCGGGCGTGCGCTATGGTTTACCAATTCGTGCACGGGTACCCGTGATCTTTTATCGTAAGGACCTAATCGGCGAATTGCCCTCGAGCTGGAATGAGTACGACAAAGCGTTGGCCGCAACCACTGCGGGAGATACGTATGGTATTTCTGTAGCCGGCGCCGGCTATCCGTTCCATCCATATGGTCAGGCCTACGAACTCACTAAGGCTTTCCTAGCTCGCTACTGGTCACTTGGAGATCCAATTCTGTCGCCAGATAAGGAGCCACTGATCGACAGTGACAAGGGGATAAGGGCGCTGGAGATGCTCAAAAGGCAAGTGGATCTTTACGCCTCACCTGAATCATCGAATTGGGATGAGAGTGCTGCCGCCAATGCATTCCTCGAGGGAAGGGCGGCAACCATAGAGTGTGTCCCCCATTACCTGCTCCCGCACCTTCAAAATCCTAGGAGGTCGAAAGTAGTAGACAAATGGGCGATTGGAACTTATCCCGGTGCCGGTGGCGGCTATTTCTCGATGCATGAAATGGTAATCTTCAAACATTCCAAGAACCCTGAGGCCGCTTTCGAGTTCATAGCTTACTGCACAAATCCCGTTAATTCAGCACGGTTGTTCGTCGATTATGCTGAAACGGCGGCACGGAAAACCCCATGGCTCGATAACCAACTCGCGCCAAAGATACCGGATCTACCCAATATAGTTAACGCGCTAGACCGGGGCATAACCTTTGCCGTCGGGCAGCCACAGTGGCTGGATATGTTGAGTACGCTCTGGGAGACGATCGGATACTTTATGAAAAGCTACCTGACGTCCGGACCAGCTCTGAGTCTAGCGGCCGCGAAATGGAAAGAATCGCTAAAGCGAAATCCAGATAGGACTTAAGGTGGTTCGCTTGAACGCTTCCCAACTGAGGATCGCTGATTATTTGGCGCTGATCGGATATCTGGCTGTCATCATCATCGTCAGTAAACTCTCCTATCGTAAGCAGCAGACGACGGAGCAATATCACTTGGCTGGAAAATCCATGGGGGTGTTTCCCGTGCTGCTGTCGACGATCGTCACTTTCTTCAGCGGCATCAGCTTCCTCGGAGTACCCGCCTGGACGTTCAAGAATGACTTGAGTTTCTACATGCGCACGTTCTCCTTGCTTCTGGTGGCGCCGGTTCTCATATATGTGATGATCCCCTTTTATCACCGGCTGAACGTTCAGACAGCGTATGAGTATTTGGAGCAGCGTTTTAACCGGGAGGTGCGGCGATTTGCCAGCGCGCTATTTCTTCTCATGCGAGGTCTCTATCTCGCGGTCGTGATCTATGCCTCATCACTTGCGGTCTCAGTGATCACGGGATTATCGCTGAAGGCAACAATCGCCATCATCGGTCTTTTCTGCACAACCTATACCCTTATGGGAGGGATGAAATCGGTCGTGTGGACGCAGGTTACGCAATTCATCGTTCTTGTCGGAGGAATACTGGTCGTCTTTTTCAGCCTGTTGGCAAAGACAGAGGGGAACCTCTCACAAATGTGGGCGTCTGCATCAGAAGCAGGCAAGCTGCGGCTGTTCCATTTTACGCTCGATCCAACAGTCGATGTCGCGTTCGCCGGCATCATCATTGGCACATTTTTCCAGAATCTCGCGCTGTACGGGGCCGATCAGGTTGCCATTCAGCATTACATGACAGCCAGATCGATCGGTGAAATCCGGCGAACGATTTGGTTACAGTCATTATTGGTCTTGCCCATCGTTTTCTTTCTGCATTTGATCGGTCTCCTATTGTGGTTATTCTACCGGCAGCACCCGGAACGGCTCGGCGAACTGCCCACCGTCGATTACGTGATGGCTTATTTCGTCGTGCGTGAGCTGCCGGCGGGAATCCCCGGTCTCATCTTCGCAGGGCTCCTGGCAGCGACGATGGCTGTAACTGCCGGTGGACTAAGCGGATTGTCCGCTGCTTCCATGAACGACTTTTATAGATTGACTCGAGCCGATCGTGATGAAGGTCATTACATTCGGGCCAGTCGAATCTTCACCCTTTGCTGGGGGGCTGTCGCCACTGGAATGGCTTTTTTTGTGGATCGCCTCGGCATTCTGATAGAAGCATCGGTGAAGATCAACACGTTCTTCGGCGGCGTGTTGCTAGGAATCTTCCTCCTCGGAATGCTCTCGCGCCGTGCCGGAGGAGGGGCTACACTTGCGGCTGCCGCTGCAGGTCTGGCAATCGTAAGTTATATAGGTCTACTCACAAAAATCTCTTTCTTCTGGTATGCCCCCATCGGTTGTGGAGTCACGATGCTGGTCGGATACCTTATAAGCCGCCAGGGGACCTCCCTTGATGCTCAAGCAACCCATAGATTGGTCTTTAGACGGCCGAGACTTAGAGCAGATCAGAATGGCGGAGGATAACTGACTGTCTCGGATTCGATCAGCTTTGAGGTAATGTCGCTCAAATCGATCTTTCGGATCTGTGTCCGCTGCGCAAATCGCCCCACCGATGACATGTCTTTTAAGCCGTGCCCCGTGAGAATGCAAATAACCTTTTCATCCGCGCGCACGTCCCTCAGCGACGCCGCTTTCAAGTAGCCTGCAACAGATGTCGCTCCGGCCGGCTCGACAAACATCCCATCACGCAGGCACAACTGCCTTTGCACGCGTTGGATCTCTTCTTCTTCCACTGAGTACCCCCGGCCGCCCGACGCCCTCACCGACTTCAGAGCAAGCGTGGCGTCGATATCGATCTGCACTGCCAAGCCGCTGATCGAGGTGGTCGTGTCGACGTCTCTGGCCTGATCGAGCCCCTCGATAAGGGGCGTCACGACGGTGTCGTTGAGCGTGGGCTGCACCGCGTTCATGCGCGGCAACCTACCGATCAAAAGGCGCTCCTTGAGATCGAGAAAGCCGCGCCAAATACCGGAGAGAAGCCCCCCACCCCCGACCGGCACAAAGATTTGATCCGGCGCTGCTCCGAGCTGCTCAGCCAACTCGTAGGCAATGGTCTTGATCCCTTCCATCCCGAGAGGCGAATACTTGAAAGCCGAGATGACGAGGCGCGTATGACTCTGTTCCGCTAACTCCTGCAGCCGGTCGAAAATCAGCGCCGACTGTTCGTTCGACACTCCGAGACCCCTCACCCGAAAGATCCTCGCGCCGTATGCGAGTATCTGCCTAAGCTTGTTTTCCTGGGCAGTCTCATTTACGAGGATCAGGCAGCGCATCCCGCGCCTCGCCGAGTAGGCGGCCAGCGCAGACCCCGTGTTGCCCGACGAGGTAGCTATGCAGGCTTGAACTCCTTTGTGTCTCATGAGCGCAGTTTCGACGGCGGCGAAGCGATCTTTGAATGAGCCCGTCGGATTGAGTTGTTCGAGCTTGAAGAACAGATTGTCGCTACCTCCGATTCCACTTTTGATGAGGGGGGTGTTCCCTTCACCCAGACCATTGACCGGGGCGACTCCTTCGAGCGGCAAATACCGTCTGTACTTTTCTAATAGAGAATTCATTCTTCGCCTGGTTGGCCGAGACTGACTCACGCGCGTCATCAATGGCAGACCAGCAATCGGGAAGCGATACTGAAGCTTTACCAGATCGCCCAGCCCCCGTCCACGTTCAACACCTGGCCGGTGATGAACGACGCCTCGTCAGAGACGAGAAACACGACGGCCCCGGTCATCTCATTCTGCCGCCCGATCCTGCCCATTGGATTTTTATGCGCCAGCTTTTCCATGAAAGCCGGATACAGCTCCTGCCGGTGCGGATAGGGAAACGGTCCGGGCGCCACCGCGTTGACGCGGATTCTGCGCGCTGCCCAATGCACGGCGAGGTACCGTGTCATCTGTTCGATGCCGGCCTTTGCGGCGCCGTAGTCGATGGGGTTCTTCGGATTTAAGGGCGGCTCGTAAATCCTGGGATCGGGCGAGATATGTCCGTACATTGAAGAGAAGAGGACGATGCTGCCCCCGTCCTCCATCACCCGGACGGCCTCGCGCGCCAACAAAAGGGTCCCGGTGAGGTTGACATGTAAGGTTGAATCGAACTCCTCCGCCTTTAGGTCTTCAACTGCCTTGCGGCTGCTGGCGTAGGTGGCGTTTATCAGGATGTTAAGCCTGCCAAAGTGCTCAATGGCCTGTCCCACGACCGACCGGATCGATTCCTCGTCGGCAACGTCAAGGTGCGCTCCGATGACCCGTGTCTCAGAGAATTTATTAGAGGAATCCACGAGGGCATCCGTTCTCTCGTCATCGATGTCAGCCACCATGACCTGAGCCCCTTGCTCGGCCAGGCCGAGACAGATAGAAGAGCCGAAGTAGCCGGCTCCGCCGGCGACGAGGGCGACTTTTCCTTTCAGACCAAACATTTCCACTCTCCTGTCTTTCTTGCTTAGACCTCGATTTCAGAAAGCAAGACGCGGCGACCCGACTCGTCCCTGCTCCGCATCCCGGCGATGACGATCTTCATTAACTCGACGGTTTCCGAGAAAGCGAAGGGAGGTCGTCCGCTACGCAGGTAATCGACGAACGCCAGTAGCTGCCTCTTCAAAGCGGTAAACCTATCGGCGAACTTGGTGTTGATCGAGCCCTTGGTGCCGTAGACACTCAGGCATCCGAAGGAGCCGTGCATGTCGCCGATTACTGCCAGAACCACATCGACCCCGCTCGCGTGATTAACGTGTACCACGTTAGACTGCCCCACGCCGGTATTCGCTACACTCAGCCAACTCCCCGACTCGAGAAACGGGTAGGCAGCTTCGGCGGCGTGAATGCCGTAACGCTCCCAGCTCTTTACCGACGTCACCGTGATCAGCCGGGGCTCCCCCACTTCGCTCATTCTCCTACGACAGTCTTCGAACTCAATCGAGTAGCGCAGAGCACTGCTCGACATAATGGCCCTCCCTTCGGACTGCCACCTCACAAACTGCCGCAGGTGATCCTCGCTGTCTGTCAGTGGTTTATCGACGAAAAGCGGAAGACCCGCTTCGATGAACGGCCGGGCCCGCTCCAAATGCTCGAAGCCGATGTCGGTAGGAATGATTACCGCATCTACCTGCCCGATAACGTCCTCGGGTCTTTGAACGACGTTTGGGACCAGACTGGCTTGGGCCACGTGTCTTGCTGCCGCCGGATCGTCACACCAGATGTGCGTCACCCGAGCCCCAGGGATTCCGAGGTTTTGTGGGGGTTCTGCGTTCAGGTACTGAACGATCCCCGGCTCAGGACACTCAGCCATCGCCTTGGGATCAAAGCCGTTGAAGACTGCGCACCAACTGTATGGGTGGCGATTCTCCTCTACCATGCCGACCATGGCGATTCTTATTCCCATAGGGTCTTGGACCAATGGTTCCATAAGTGGTTACTTTTGAGCTCTTCGCTCTCTCCGCCCCAAGCGCGTCCACCGGTGCAAATCGACCTGATCAACGTCTACTTGCTGGATGCACTTAGCCCCCGGAAAGCCACTTTGGCCTGGGACGTGCCACAGCCGCTCGGGTCCTGCTAATCCCCCGAAAGAGTGACCTTGAGCCACGCGTAGATCGAATCACCGAACTGGCGATAACCTTCGGGAGAAAGATGAGCGCCGTCGGAGACGCGCTGCTCCTCGACCGGCATCCTGGCGTTGCGCGGATACGTCTGCATCGGGAAGCCGTGAACGCAATCCAAGTTTAAGTGAACGGGAACCAGGTAAATGTTCTCCTCTTCCCGCCCGCCGTATTTCTCAATCTGCCGTTCGACCATGCGATGTTGATCGCGCCGATATTGCCAACGGGTCTGCTTGCGCTCACCCCGATAGTTCCGGTATCCGTGCTGCGAACGCGACAGCGGATCGAGCATGATGACCCCGATCTTTGTCTCCTTACTGTAGTCATGGATCATCTTGATCAGCTGATCGTAGTAGCCGAATACCTTGTCGATGATCACGTCGATGTTTTCATCAGTAGCGTTCCAGATGTCATTGCCGCCGAGCTGAATGATCACGAAATCGATGGGCCTCCCCTGATTGAACTCTTTGGAATACTGTTCAAAATCGAGTCTGGCTTGTCCATTACGATCGACATAGATGAACGGGCTGCCGGTCTCCGCCGGAACGTAGTTCCCCGTTCGCGGCTTCGGTCTCACACGAGTAGCGAACGCTTCCGCGGTCCATCCGTTGTACCCCTCGTGGCGTAGATCATCTGAAGGCGGCTTGTTCCCCTTTCCGCGCGAACCGATTAGCGTGACCTTTAGATGCGCATCCGCCTTGCTTAGATCCAATAAATGCTGCACATAGACATCCTTTTGCAGATGGCTATCGCCGATTGCCAGGAATGTGAAGGTGCGATCGGCACCGGCCTGCGGCCGCGCGACTCGAACCGTAGACCGGGCGCGGGCAATGACTGCGTTTGCTTCGTTGCGCACCTCGATTTTTATGGGATGGTCACCGACTTCCTCAGCTTGAGGCGTGTACGTCCAGCGGTCGTCGTATTGAAATCCAAGGTCGCAACTAACGTCAAATATGTAATTAGCCGGATTCACCACTAGTACTACGTTGTCGAAATAGATGTTGGTCTCGATGCCCGGCACGGCGTAGATGACTTTCGGCAGCACCAGCCTGACTTGCCCAGGAAAGTCGTCGCCCTTCTTGCCACCGGTCGCCATCCCGGTTACCCAGAGAGCAGCAAAGAAGGCAATCAACCCAATGCCGGCCACCCACCGTTGGGGCTTGGAAGTGAAAATGTTCATTGTTCTCCTTTTCTCACGTTTGACAGAGCGCATGGTGACGTATCTCATCACGCCAGGTTGGGAACTCACACTCACCGATGATTCTGCACCTTGATACGCCATTCCGCAGCTTGATCCCTAGGCCGACCGGTGAGTTAACGCGAGCGAAGGGTGCTATCAACGACAAACGCCGATTCCCAATCCAGAGCGGAGTATCGGGAGTTCCTTGACCCTTTCGCTCTACGGTTGCGGAATCAGCTGAAAACGATGGGGTCGTGGCTTCGCCATTCCATGCTGCTTGGCAATCAATTCCGACTCAAGGACGCTCAAAGCATCAATCGCCTTTTGTACGGCGGGCGAGGGTTCATCTTGCAAAGCGACTTGTACATCCCGCCACCGGGCTCGATGAATGCCGTTGTGTTCCATCGTTAGCAAGTGAACCGCTTGTGCTTGTTTCATCATCGGCGTAGCCAATATCGCCAAATTGATGCCTTTGGTCAGCGAGTCCCTGGTAAAAGTCCTGATCGTCTGATCGTCGATCTTGAGTGTATAGCTGGGAGCCGGCAACCCCGTTACTTTGAGCAATTCCTGGTTCAGCGTTTCTACAACATCGGATGATTTTACAGCCAGGTCGATGGTCGGGTCCTTCGTGTCTAAGAACATCGGCAATGCTCCATCCGCCTGTATCCAAGATAGCCCACCTTCTTTGGTGAGTTCCGAGACCTTGCTGTTTTCAGCGTTAACTACTCGACCTGTCGCCGCATCGATTTCGACCGCGGTGACAGTAGCGGGGGCATTCCACGCCTTCAGAAGAGCCTGGGCCATCAACACGTGTCCGCCGAGCCCGGGATGCACGCGATCCGATATGATTCTCTTCGCGAGGTTTGGATCTATGCCGTTTGCCTTGGCCAAGGCGGTGACAACGGGTTTATTGAGATCAGCGAGATCCAGCTTCATCTGTTTAGCCAGTTCCTCGATGAAATCGCCATAGCGCACGAGCACGGAGTTGTAACCGCCAGGGAATAGAACATCGCGCGTTACATCGTCGTAGGGCGAAGGTCTAATCAGCGTGAAACGAAGGCCAGGTTGTGCGTCTTTCAGCTTTTCGACAATTTGTTTGTAGCCCACGGCAAAAGTGTTAAAGAGTGCAGGATCATAAGGTTTTACATCGCCGTCGTTCATGCCGAGCATGATGGTCACTACCGTCGGATGGTAGGCGATGACGTCCCGCTTAAGGCGCAGGTCTATTGAGCCACCTCTACCCCCGCCGACTCGATCGCCACCCCAACCGGCGTTGACAAAAGTAATATTTAGGTCGGGCCACCGAGTCACCACGTAGGTTTCAATGAACGTCGTGTAGAACCGTTGTTCGGTTATGCTGTCGCCGTAAAAGACGACCCGATCCCCATCCTTCAAATAGAATCGGCTCTGCTGCGCGGATACGGCGCCGACGCAAGCTATCAAGGCACATAACAAGCGTAAGAATTTAGTGACATGTCTCATCTTTTGATCCGGTTAATCCGAGGTTTCGACCGAGAGCTGCCTGCTCCCTAAGAGGGTATAGCGTTTGACGCTACGTTGTAGCGGTACGAACATGCTGCCCAGGTAACCGCCGACAAGAGTAACCAGGCATCCGACCTGGGCGTACCATAGCCAGTGGACAGACGTTGATTGCGCCACGACCACAGTAGCAAGGAGACCAACAATCGCAGCTGCACAGACAGGCCATGCCGAAGCCCGCTTCGTTAGCATCCCCAGGAGAAAAATCCCGACCAGTGGTCCCGCAAAAAACTGGTAGATCGAGTTGAACCTTTCCAGAATCGTTAGCTTCAAGTCCACCATCAGTGTGGCTCCCGCCGTCGCCGTCAATCCCCAGATCGCGCTGATCAAGCGGGCCCAGTAAAGTTCACGATCGACTACGCGTTGGCTCACCTTCTCCAACAGGTCCTTTATCGTGCTGGTCGCCAGAGAGTTGATACCCGAAGACATGCTGGACATAGTGGCCGCGAAAATTCCTGCGATCACCAATCCGCGCAAACCTGCCGGCAAAATGCTCACCGTAAAATGAGGCATAACGCTGTCAGCGCTGGTAAGTGAGGCACGCATATCGGCATGATCGTGATAAAAAGCTGTAAAGCCGATGCCGATACCGTAGAGAGTTAACAATACTGGAAGAAGAATGATCGCTGACCCGCCCGCAGCCCAGATAGTTTGCTTCAGATTTTTTGTTGCAAAATATCTCTGGACATTGATCTGATCGGTGCCATAGGTAGCGAGTTGGTATACCAACAACCCGATAAGCATTCCCCAGAATGTGTATTCACGGGAAGGGTTAAAAGAAAAATCGAACATCTTGGTATGACCCGTTGCCGCGGCAACGTCCCATACTCGAGTAATATCCCAGCCGTAAGCGAATAGAATAAAGA
>DIYZ01000185.1:21512-42938 GCA_002427845.1 Chloracidobacterium sp. UBA6041
GCCGTAAGCGAATAGAATAAAGACGGCGATGGCGACAGCTCCGCCTAGGAGCACGAAGAACTGCATGAAGTCGGTCCAAACAACCGCCTCCATTCCCCCAAGAAAAGTATAGAGAGTAGTACTGATGCCGCAGATCAGAATTGCAACATACGTATTGATACCTGTGATCTCGGTCAGAACAACAGAGGTTGCAAAGGTCATAGTTGCCAACCAGGCTCCGCGCCCTCCGAGAAAGAGACAGGATGCCAACAAACGGGTGGGGCGCTCCAGATATTCATAAGCGGTGTAGATATTTAAACGGTACAGTAACGGTACGAAAATAATTACCAAATAGATGGTTAATACGATCCAATCAACTGTTGAAAAGCCTTTGTTCATCGTTTCTTGCAGCCCTCAATCCTTCAAAGGCTATTTCCTTCGAACGGGAACGCACCCGAAGAAAATGTCCTTAGCTATGAAAGCCTTAACAGTGCTAATGAATCTCGTTCGATAACCATCTTGATCTTCTCAGTGGGTATTAGCGGTAATCCTGAGCGTCCTGGGATTTCGTTGATTTCGTATAATGCCTTCAGGGTTGCTTCGGGGGTCGTGAAGGGATAGTCCGAACCGAATAAAATCTTTTCCATTACTCCATATTCGAAAGCGATCATCATCGCGTTATAAAATTGCCAGGGACGGTAGTGAAGCGCTGATAAGTCGGCATAGAGATGAGGATGTTTCCGGATTAGTACAATGGTTTCGGCAATCCAGGGGTGACCAAGATGAGCAATAACCATTACCAGGTCGGGATAGGCAAGCGCAACGTCCTCCAGCAGTATCGGTGAAGCGAACTTCAAGGGGGCCCGGCGCGGAAAAGTAGTCCCCTGATGGATGATAATAGGGAGGTGTTTTCGCTCGCAGTACTCGTAGACGGGAAGGATGCGTTCATCCAACGGATGGTAGTTCTGATAGATGGGGCCAAGCTTCAAACCCTTCAATTCCAGATCTTCCACTGCACGGTGTAATTCATCCATGTAACCGATTTCATTGGGATCGATTGAAGCAAACCCGATCAGTTTTTGAGGCTGCTTAGCCACGAAGTCGGCTATGTAGTCATTCGGCACAACCAGGCCAACGTGGTGAGCTCGCAACCCAAAAACAATGGCCCGATCCACTGGTAGCATCGCCTGGAGGTGGTCCTGCCATTTCACAGTTAGGTCGACTGCATGTCCTCGCGCGCGTGTTGACTCAAGAGTAATCTCTTCGCCCCAGTGCTCTGCGCGCCAGATATGTGTGTGACAATCAACTATCATACTTTCTCCCCAACCGCCGGCCCTCTGTCCACAACCAGACACACAGAATCTCCGGGATTAACAACTGGGATGGCCCTTAACATACCTACCAGTCCACCATGCTCGGTGCTTACCTCTTCGATTGTCTGACCAAATAGATCTCGGACTATTCCTACAACCTGATTCGGACAAACTTCGTCTAAGACTCGTACTTTAGGGACAAAGAACCCTTCTGCATTGACCGCGATTGTCCTATCTAGATCACCTGTTCCAACTAGATGAACGTCGGGAGGGCACCGCGCCACCGTCCCCGGAATCATCTGGAGATGTTTCAGCAGATTAAATATCCCGTTAATGTAATAAGGTAGTTCCCGATCCGAAACCCGTCCCCCGCTGGGAGCTTCAACGTACAGCCACGGAATGTTGCGCGAGATGGCTACCGACAACGAACGGCCAGGGCTAATCTCCGGGTGCCCCCACATAACGGGAGTACCGAAGTAAAGGGCTGCCTCTTTTGATTCCTTTCCCGCCGGCGTGTCGCTCAAGTGGTATCCGATCATGGTGGGCAGAACGTATGTAAGACCAGAACTGTGAAGGTCGATAAAGAAATCAGCATGAGGAAGAATCGTTTCAGACAAATAGTAGGCGATGCGCTCGGTAATGGTACCGTCCTTTCGTCCGGGAAATGTTCGCGCCAGATTCAGTACGTCGATCGGGCTGATGCGCGTGGTAACACGATAGGCGGGGAGATTGGCTACTGTGACGGCAATCACTCGCCCACTCAGCGCTCCGGCATCCAATTGCAAAAATACTTCGTGAAGCGCTTGCACTCCCTCCAACTCGTCGCCATGCACTCCGGCGAAAACCACCAATGTCTTTCCCGGCCGCTTTCCCTGGGCAACTAAGACAGGAATACCTAAACTCTCTCCGTTGCCGGACCGGCAGAGATGAAGAAAGAAGGGTTGTACGGTGCCTGGGCCCACTGAATCAGGATTGAATTCCTCGACGGGTATTTCTACTACCATTTTAAGTTGCTCCGAAAGAAATGTGATCTCGTCGAATACCGCAATCCTGTAAGATCATCTCAATATGTGCGCGTTCTTCTTGATCGACGGAATGGTATGGACCAGCGGTCGCCTTCTCACCGATACCGAGATAGCTCAAGGCGACTTCGAAGGCTCCCCAGATTTCCCCGTACTCGAATATCTTGTTCACCCTTCTCAGCCTCTCTCCTAGCTGCATTGCAAGCGAGAAGTTCTTCGCCTTCATTGCCCGGTAGAGTTCAACGGCTATACCAGCAGCAATATTATGAGAGCCGGCCACTATTCCTTCGGCTCCTAACATCAGCGCTACGTGAGGTAAAATCTCTGTGCCAATAAGAACACTAAACTCTTCACGCTGGCCCACGGTATTAGTCAATTGACTCCACCTGCCGCAGTCCGGATTGGTTTCTTTAATGCCAGCAATATTGGGCTCATCGCTCAATGAGACGATTGAGTCCAAAGACAAATTGAATTTGGTAAAGGTTAAATTGTTGTAGATGAAGAGTGGTTTCGCCACAGCCTGGGCGACATCTCGGTAAAACCTAATGCAACTCTCCTGAGTGAGAAGATAATAGAAGGGTGGCAGCGCGGTCAGGTAATCTACTCCCATACTTTCCACCTGCTTAGCCTTCTCTATAACGCGCTTGGTGCCGGTATCGGACACTCCGGCGATCACCGGCACACGGCCGCTGACCTCATCGACCACAGTTTCAACAGCCCGCAGCTGCTCCGTGTCGGAGAGCAATGCGAATATTCCCATCGTGCCGTTGACAAAGAGAGCATCTACTCCGGCACCGAGTAGATAGGACACAAGTCTACGCAATCCGGCGATATCAACTCTCTCATCAGGAGTTAGCGGTGTTCCTATGGGAGGAATGATGCCTCTTAGTTTTATGTTAGTGCTCATCGACTTCGAGTTGGTCCGACGTCCTTTCTCAATAGGTTAAGAGTCCACCGTCAATCACGATCGTTTCGCCAGTGATATAGCCGGCGTCTTCAGAAGCCAGGAAGACTACTGCCGAACCTATTTCTTTCGGCGTCCCTCGGCGATTAAGAGGGGCGTTTCTTAAATACCGGCCAGTGATGCCCTGTGCCCGCATCTTGTCGTGAACGTTTTCGTTAGTCTCAGTTTGAATTAGGCCTGGCGCGATACAATTGACGCGAATTCCATAGTCAGCGAGTTCCAAGGCCAGCACCTGAGTCAATCCAACGACACCGGCCTTAGTCGCACAATAGATGGAAGCCCCTTCCTGGGCAGCAAAAGCTCCGACGGAGGAGATGTTAATTATCGATCCCCCCTGTTCCACCATGTGGCGAGCGACTTCTTGAGAGCAGATAAAGGTACCTTTCAAGTTAACGTCTACTACTTGATTCAATAAATCGTCGTTACAATCCAGAAATGGAGCAATCACCGCAGGACCTGTGAGGGCAGCATTATTCACAAGAATATCAATCTTTCCCCATCTCTCGATTGTCCCTCGCACCATTGCCTGCACCTGTTTGCGATCTCTAATGTCCACAGGCAGAAACAAAACTTCGGCGCCTTCCAGGGAGAGTTCTTGCACTGTTTTTTCGGCAGCTTGGCGTTGCGGTTGGCCAATGACGACCTTCGCGCCTGCCTCCGCCAGCGAGCGGCTGATTCCGCCTCCAATCCCAGTCCCGCCTCCGGTAACAATCGCCACCTTTCCGAATAAGTTCATGATCCCTCGACGCTCTGTATTTCATCCATCGGCTGAACCGGAATTCTCGGCAACAAGCTCCATCCCCAGCTGCAAATATATCCAACCAGCATACTCACTAGGAATCCGACGACGCTCCACCAGAGCCAGGAAACAGCTGTGAAATTGGCAACGATCAAGGTGGCGATCAATCCCGTGACCCCTCCCAGAATAACCCCGACTGAGTTGGCGCGCTTGCCAATCACCCCAAGAGTAAAGAGCGCACAGATGGGCCCCATGAAGAAGCTTTGGAGCTTACCGATGATGGCGAGCACCGAACCCAGGTGACCTACATAGAAAGCGGTAATGGTAATCAACACTCCAAAGAGCATTGTCATCCAGCGGGCATGTTTCAATTGTCGATCTTCTTGTTTGCTAAATCCGAAGCGAACCAGGAAATCCTTCATCAGTACTGCTGAAAGGGAGTTGAGGCCGGCAGAAATTGTCGACATTGTCGCCGCAAAAATTCCCGCGACCAGAAGGCCTTTCGCGCCAACAGGCAGAACATTCATAGCGAAATGAGGCATGATTCTGTCCGCCCGCGGCAACGTGCTGGCGAGCTCAGGATGGACCGCATAGTAGGCCGTCAGAGCGATGCCGATAAACATCAGCAGTGCTACTACTGGTAGGGTGATCAAGGAAGCGCTCAACATGGCTCTTCGAGTTTCTTTTTCGGAGCCGGTGGTAAAGTAACGCTGCGCGACAACCTGATCGGTAGCATAAGTTGTCAGGAAGTAGATTGACATGTAACAGAAAAGCCCCCACACCGTTACTTCCTCTCGCAGGTTGAAATCGAAATTAAACGCCCTCGTATGCCTACCTGCCAATTGCCACGTGTGACCGATGTCCCAGTTAAGCGCGCTAAGGGCGAACAACAGGATCGTGACAGCTCCACCAATCAGGACGAAGAATTGCATGAAATCCGTCAGGATCACCGCCCTCATCCCTCCCTTCAGTGTGTAAACTGTTACCCCAATACCCGTAATGGCAATCGATGGAATTAATGGTATACCCACAATTTCCTGAAGCACGAGAGCGGGAGCAAAAATTGCCGTGGCCATGTGTCCGACGCGAAGTAGAATAAACAATAACGCTGTAAAGGCTCGAACATAGACGTTGTAACGTGTTTCAAGGTACTCATAAACACTGACTAGTTTCAGTTTCCGGTATATCGGAATGAAAAGTTTTATGATGATGATGGTTATTATCGGCAGGAGGAACGTGAACATGAAGTATGAGATGTCTCGCTCGTAGATCCACCCGGCGATTCCCATATAACTGATGGCGCTCAATTCAGCACTGATAATCGAGATGGAGACAGGAAACCAGCTCTGCCTCCTTCCGCCGAGGAAATATTCCTCAGAATTGCGATTCCCCTTCGCGGCGCGCAAACCTATGTAAATAGAGACGAGCAAATACACTGCGATGACACAGTAATCAATCCCGGAGAACTGACCCGCCAAGAAACCTCCTACTCATACAGCGACTGCTGTTCAATCAATCGAGCCTCAGCTTGATCCATCGGATATTCGTCAGGCATTGCTCCTGGCACCAGAACAGAATTAACACTTCTTCATCAGAAGTCTGTCGCAAGCTGGGATGGCCGAATCTTAAACCGCTCAGTTCATCGGCACTATTGCCCGTCCCCTTCATCCCCGACTCCGCGCCCTGCCACAAAGGTGCATCCGTGAGATTCATCCAATTATCACCTTCCAGACGGGCGAGAGTTGCCCATAGCCCCGGTCTGTCGTTGCTACGATGGACACATAACAGCCGGCCATCGAACAAGCGAAGCACCTTACAGGTTTGCGACTCGAAGCCGGTAAGACGGGGCTCGGTAAATGTTGCGCCTCTGTCTCGACTGATGGAGTAGACGGACGGTTTAGTATTTCCGGTCTCGAGGTCATACACCCATGAAACTGCAAGCAGAGCTTCATCGTTAAGATTAACGACCGATTGTTCCAGGTAACTAAGCTGCGTTTTCCGCCCATCGAATGTAATTCCGCAGTTGGACCAACTTCCAGCTCGATCATCGCTAATCAGGACCACAGCGCGGTCGCCGGGATAATCGTTTCCGTCCCAGCTCCGCCAGGTCGATGTCGGAGCAATCCATCTGCCGTTTCCGGTCTCGACAATCGAGTGGCAGATTTCCCAGGACGGCCCGACCAGAGGAGGCTCTACCATCCTTGGACTCGTCCAAGTGCGTCCGTCATCAGTTGAACCGACAGTAAACAGGTCAACCGGAACCAGACCGAAGGTTTGCCGGTTTACCAGATCTACTTCGGGGGTACGCCGATAGAATCCTCCGAAACCGATGATCGATCCATCTCCGGAGCGGCTTGTGCGCACGCTGTGAGTAGTCAATGGCGGCACATCTTTGAGCAATGGCCCTTCGAGTTCCCAGGTTTTGCCCCGGTCGGTGGACCTCGCGACCACGGTGTGATAATCGAACGCCTCCACCGCTTGGCCGATATCGAACGTGGCCAGAAACTCCTCGTTACTGAGCAAGCTCAACGATGGATGATAAGCGACTACGCTGCGCAGGTGAGGGCTCGGGTTTCTATAGACCACGCCCGTGCTCTCGATAATGATTCTGCTACTCAAGATTTTTTCTAACCGCTCTGACTAGTGTGGAAATGCCATCGCTCGCCAAACCTCTATTTTGGTGAGGAAGTAATCAGACGACCTATATACAGACCCGGGAACCGGGAAGCGGCTTTGTCTTCACCGGTTGCACCGTAAAATGAGCCATCCCTAAAAAAGAACTTGGAGTCCAACAGCGGAGAGGGAAGATGAGAGACAAGGCGATACTCGTCCCGTTCCGGTCGATAACTGTAGACGGTGTCCAGACTATGCTGGCCAACGCCACCGATCAGGTATATTGAACCTTGGGCGACCGCAGCACCCAACGCACGACAAGCCTGGGGCATGGGTGCCAGAGTGGTCCATTTTTTGGTAACAGTATCGAATCGAAATGCGTCATTCAGGTCGGTGAGTGGCCCGCCTTTGCTTTGTGTCGCTCCTCCGAAAAGGAAAATGGAGTTGCCGATCGACACAACTCCATGGACCACTCGAGGTTTACCTGGGAACCCGTCAAGTTTTTCCCACCGGCTGGTAGCCGGATCAAAGCTCCATGTCTGATTGGTAGCCGTGGTAAGGTCAGTGTTGCTGTCGCCCCCGCCCAGCACATAGATCTTCTTCCCGACAACTGTTGCTGCTCCATATATGGATCCTGCTGGTGCCTCGCCTATTCTGGTCCACTTCCTTCCATCCAAACGGAACATGTCAAGGGAAAGCCTGTCATTTACCATGCCGCCGATAAGATAGAGCTTTCCCTTTACTTGGGCCATCACGCCGTACGCCAAACTTAAAGGCAGAGGCGGCCATTCAACCCACCTGTTCCGTGAGGGTTCGTAGTAGCTTACCGAGTCGGTCCAGAGCTTCTTACGATCTTTCCAATACGTACCACCGGCTATTAACAAGCCTCCCTGATACCATGAGGCATAGTACCCTCCTCTGGGCAAAGGGATATCGAGGCCTCTGGACCATGAGATCGTTTCCTGAGTAACTTGTTGGGCGACATCGGTGGCATTCCACGCTCTACTTGCTGCGGGCATAAGATCTCCGACAGCACTCAGGGCCAGTAAGATCAGACAAAGCCTTATCATCTGGAGTAATCTCTCCATAGTCGTAATCATTTGAGACCAGTGCTGCTTCTTTACAGTTTCAAGGGTGACGAACACGTTAAGATCTGTAACTCACGGGGTCGATTCCCTGCCGATCAAAGAACGCTTTCACTTCCTTCATCTGTTCATCAGTGTAGGAGAGTTGTGGCGGCCGTAAATAGCGTTCGCCTACCCCGAAGTATTCCAGCGTCGCATGCCACCATTGATGTGTAAACCCAGCCAAATACGGATAGTCATATTTCGTCGTGATCTCGACGGCGGCCTTTAGATCGTTCGCCTGAATCGCCTTCCAGAACTTCATCGAAATGTCGGGGGCGAAGGTGGAATAAGTGCTGTAGAAGGCCCTGGCGCCATACGGGTAGCCGACGATGTACCGATATTCTTGTCCGCCACCGAAAATGTTGATGCGATTACCAACAGCGATTTGACGTTCTACATACTCGGACAGAGCCCCGTCTTCTTTCATGGCCACTATGGCGTCTATTTTCAGCAGCTTCTCAAACAAAGACTTTGAGTATTGTCCGTGTAACACCAGGCCGAGGCTGGTGTTACGAGCGATCGTGTCGAAGTGCTTCACAATGGAGTCCTCACCACCGGAGCGGCTCGGCAGCAAGACCTGCACTGCATCAGCTCCAATCGACTCTGCATAGCGCGCGTAGTCCACCGCCCGCTGAGTCCACCAATCACCGGTCGCGGCGATGGTCAGTCCCTGACCATCGACAGCCTCAACCATGACTTTGGTCAATTCCTTGATCTCGTCATAAGACAAGGACGAGTACTGACTATTGCCGGCCGTAAGTGCAAAGATCTTTATCCCATAACGCAAGGCCCGTTGAACTATCTTTCGCACCGCTTGATAGTCCACCTCAAAGTTTGCCTTGAAGGGAGTTGGGTTTGACAGGATTGGCCCCTCCAGACGGCGCTTGAACTCCAGGGGACTAGTGGGCGCTTTGGCGGCTGACTGATATTCATATTCGAAAAGGGAGAAAGCCTTGGTGGGCGTACCTTGGATGACGGAAATACCTGCTGCCGCAGTGGCTGCGGCATATTTCAAGAAGACTCGCCGGTTTTTTGGGAGGAGGTCATCCATCACTCTATGTTTCCTTCATGAGATTTGAGTTGCGGTAGTTGGCTGTCCAATAGGTTACTTGCAGGTCTGATCGCTGACACACAAAATATGCCATTGAAGGCGCCTGCGAGAAGAACGTCAGGATAAAAGAATTGCACAACAAAGAGTACCTCTCCTCGATGCCCTGGCCTCAGTTGGACTCATGGAACCGTTGAAGTGCGTCACGATTAGCAATCACCTTGTTGCGCGCTGCTGCACTTCGACTATTTATCCATTTGTTGAAGAAAAACAACGCGTTGCCAGTGGCTTGCTGCTTACCCTGAGACACTCGAAAAAATCACATAATAGGAAGGCTTGTCTCCACCTGAGTGTGTGCACCCAGGCCAGGGGTCCGCCGTCGCATTCGCCCAGCGTGCCAAACAGATGCCCCATTTCTGAAACATACCATTTCCTGATCTCCGCATTTGTGGCGGCTACAGAGCGGTGATAATCAGGTTAACTGGAGGGGATGGCGTCATCGTACGAGCGAAAACGGACAGTCTCAATCCGTCGCCTCATAGACTCTGTATCTAACAGGATTGATTGATCCGTTCAGCTTGGTCTATTACACTTTACTGACAGCACGTTAAAGACACGCTGCATGCACCAGCACCGCGAATTTGACTATGAACCCGAATCAAAGCCGTCAACGCTGCCTACAGACATTTCCTCAACATGGGACCCACTTCTCGCATAGATGCCCTTCACAAAGGGGCTGGGGCCCAACAGAGTCGGGTACTCATGCCGTTCTGGGTTTCATTTTAGTCCTTGGCCTTTCCCCGGACCTAAGTAGCACTTATATTCATCCCGGAGATTAGAAGAGTAACTTGATGGCCAACTGGATGTCGCGATTGTCGAACGTTCGAGTAATTCTCCCACCCGTGGGAGTATTGAGAAAGTAGTTAGCACTGGGCCCAATGAAATTGGGATGATTGAACAGATTGAAGGTCTCAAGGCGAAGCTGCAGTTTCGCTTTTTCGGTGAGACTAAACTCTTTATGTAAACCCATATCTACCCTTTTCAGTGGAGGCCCGGTGATTATGTTTGCAGCTGCATTGCCCGTGGTGTTGATGGTTGTAATCACGCCGTTTGGGTTCGTGAACGGCTGCCCGACGTGAGTTACAAAACACTTCGTATCGAACCAACGGGCCGTCGTCCGCTGGCTCGCTGGAAGGTTTCCATCGCAAATTCTATCCGGAATGGTATTGGATGCCGTGCGAACAGAAAAGGGGAATCCATCCTGAAGAGTTACAATGTAACTCAGTCTCCAACCACCGAGTATGGAATCGGCAACAGCACTCCAGTTTCTGCCAAGAGACTTCCCTCTTCCAATCGGTAACTGGTAACTACCACTTAGAGTGAATCGCTTACTCACATCAAAATCAGCGTTCGACCAAGCACGCCGAAAGAGCTGGCCAAATTGGGTGGGGTCGACATAATTATTCTCATTGCTATCCTCATTTGACGACTCGGCCAGGGTGTGCCCCCAGGTGAATGCCGCGAGAAACTCGAGCCCGCCGGAAAGCCTTTTATTTGCCTTCAGCTCGAGGGCGTGGAATTTGGAATTAAATCCTTTTGTCCATAAACCAATCGCTCCCAACGCCGGGACATCCTGCTTTACCTTGGCGTATAAGGCCGGGTATAAAGCCGTGAAGGTGGCTATGCCATTCAGATTGACACCCCTCGAGCCCACGTACCCTGCTTCCACAGCCACTCCCCAGCCGACGTCCCTCGACGCGCTGAGGTTCCATTGCTGCATATAACTTGAGGGGTAATAGGGGTCGGTGCTATACCAGATCCCCGGTGTTGTCCCAACCTTCGCGTAGAAGTTATAAGGCTGCTGATCTATCGTCACAAAGTGGTTCTGATTGTCGGGCCAGTTGAACGCTTTGGAGTAATAATCGAAATCTCCGCTGAAGGGCAATACCCAGGCTTGGTAGGTTGCGTATTGTGCATCTTGGGAGATGTAGGCGATGCCATAACCGCCGCGGACCGCGGTCTTGTTATCGTTAAACGGCCTAAACGCGAAACCAAAGCGCGGAGAGAAGTCCGTCTTGCTTGGCTCATAAGGCCGGTTGGGACCATTCGTCTCATAAGGGAATTTCATCAAGGCCAGCAAGTCAGCGGGGGCGCCCTTCGCGTACCGGGGCATTCCAGTCGCATAATCTAAGGTCAGGAGCTTGTTATCGATTTCCGCAAAGGGGGCCTCATAGTCGTAGCGCAATCCCAGGTTAAGAGTCAGTCGGGGAGAGACCTTCCAGTCATCCTGGACGTAAAGCCCGAAAAGATTCCGCCTAAACCTCAGGCCTTGCGCTTTGCTGAGGTCGTAGGTCGTGCGGGGCGTAACCCCCATCAACAGCGAGGCGAAGGCCGACCCGGTGACACCATATGTGGCCACCTGAGTGGGATCTCCATCGAGGATGCCGAAGTAATAGCTGCCAAGTGAGCTATCGTTGATGAACCGATTGTAGGCTTGACGCTTGAAATCTGCGCCCATCGAGATCGAGTGCGCGCCCTTCACCCACACCAGATCATCCCTGACGTACGTATGCTGGTTCTGGTAATAGTCTGGGCCGGCTGCGCCTATCTGGAAAACTTGAAAACCCACCGTGTAAAGCAGGATGCGTGGTGACCCCAGGATATCGGGGTTCTGCGTTGTTCCAGTCCACAAGCCCCACTCCTTGGCGTAGTTCTTATCGCTCAACAGAAACTTCTGACCGAGATCGAACGATGTGTGGTTGAACTTGAAATCGTTGACCAGGTTTGGCGCCAGGGTTTGGGTGTAAGAGGCAACGAGCGTCCGGTCGTGCTGCAAATCGTCCTTGTCACCGTAGATGGTGTTACCCAGGAGGCTGTTATCGTAGTCACTGAAGTCGTAACTGAAGCTCACGTTGCTCTTACTCGAGAAATTATGATCGACCCGGGCCAACCACTTATTCTGCCTGTAAGTTCCTGATCGAAATAAATGCAGGTTGAGGATCGGATCGCCGGCGTAATTAGGTCGTGGCAACAGGTCCATCAATTTCTTTCCCACAGGATTAATCAACTCCGGCGGTATTATCCCACTTGGGATGACTTGGCCCGTAAACGGGTTACGCAAGACCATCTTCTGACCGGTGAAGGGGTTGATCGATTGACTAAAATCACCGCTCCGTTCTAGGTCCGTCGGGGCGAAGCTCACAGCTAGCTGACCCGGCTTCTTCGACCGGAAGAATTCGGCGCTAAAGAAGAAGAATGTCTTATTTCGAAGGGATTTCAGGGCTGGACCACCCTCGCCGAACTTCGGGAAGGTGACCGGACCTCCTATGCTTCCTCCGAACTGGTTAAGAAGGTAAGGAGGGCGCAAAGCGTAGGGCCGCGTATCGAAAACGGGAGCCGCATCCAGCCACTTGTCTCGGTGATACTCATATAAGGAGCCGTGGAAATTATTGGTTCCTGATTTCGTCACCACGCTGATGATCGCGCCACCGGCGCGCCCGTACTTGGCTGAATATAGGTTGGCGTCGACACGGAACTCTTTAACGGCATCGAGAGGAGGAGAAGAGATCAGTTGATTTCGCACGACGTCGGTACTATCGGCCCCGTCAACGTAGTAGGCATTATAGTTCGATCGTGCGCCGTTGAAGCCAACTGTGATTCCCTTGCTCGCAACGGCACCTCGCTTGTTGTTGTCGGTTTGCGCTCCCGGCACAAGCCCCGCAAGTCCTAGGAATTCGCGGCCGTTAAGGGGCAGGTTTTGAATACTCCGCTCATTTATCACCTGGCCGAGCGTCGGGGTGTCGGTGTTAATCAGCGCGCTAGCGTCAGAATTGACCTCCACCGTCTCGCTTATGCCTTCCGGAGCTAGTTGTAGATCCACGCGCTGCACTTCGCTGACATGCACCGTTACTCCACCTTTTGTTGTTTTGAATCCCTTCAATGCTGCTGAGAACGTGTAGGCTGCTGGGGGCAGAAAATCTACCCGGTAATTACCGCGCTCGTCGGTCGTAACCGTCCGCGAACTCCCAGTTTCCACATTGAGCACAATAATCTGGACCGAAGGCACAACGCCGGCATTTATATCAGTGATCGTACCGACGATCGCGCCTTGATTTGATGATTGGCCCCAGCACAACGAAGCAGTCAAGAGAAGCAAGGTGAGTAGAGCTAGCTGATATTTTTTCATTGTCTTGTACCTCTCCTTAGAGTTGCTTATCACCTTCAACTGTAGGTGACGGGGAACAGGGTAACGGATTACCAGCGCTTTGGATTGTGTGTTCTACGAAGCGTGGCTGACGCCACCAAAATGGATTATTGCAATCTTGTTGAATTCAAGTGCTTGATTAGTTGATGCCACTGTAAGCAAATGGGCGAATAGAAAGACCCGTGAAAGTTCTTTCGTATGAAACCAGATGACTCCGAGCTTCTATTCCTGGATGCAGGCAAGAACTCAGGTTAGGGATCACTCTCAGCTTGCCGACAACAATTGGAAGCTTCAGGCCGTCATTATTAAGACTGAGGAGTCCATTTGTAAATCAATATCTTCCGGGAATCCCCGAGTTGTCCAGCCTATTGGATAAATAATTTTCAAACGCATTTCAAAAGGACGGGCGGCTTGAAAGGATGCAAGCCGGTGGACTGCTAAAGGCATCGATAACCGATGGTGCGAATTTGCCTCGCCACAGATTAACGGTCGACGCAGTGCTCTTATCAAGCAGCGAATATACTCATCAGACGAGAATGAAGCATTCTAATCTTGCTGGGCAGATGGCTGGCTTCGATTTTCCCATGAAGAGAACTGCGGGGAGACGGGCTGTGCAAAACATTTTGTCCAACATGCTGGACACCCCATGCGTTTAGAGAAGTTAAGGGTTGAACAACTGATGCGGTGCATTATGATAGCCGCCACTGTTTTATTTAGCTCTCAAACACTTTTCGTTGTAACAAGCTCATTATTTTGCTAAGTCCGCTGAGCCTCGCCATTCCCATCATGAAACCTGTTAACTCCTCGGACTTCCCAAAGCCAAAAGGGCCGTTTTCATATGGAGTTATCTCTAGTGGCTTTGTTTTTGTATCCGGGCTGGCATCAATTGACCCAGCCACAGGCGAGTTTCAATTGGGAGATATCCGCCACGAAACCGAGCTAACATTGCTGAATATCAAGCGAGTCCTGGAGGCGGCTGGAACGGGCCTGGATCGCATTGTCAAGTGTTCGGTCTATCTCAAGGACATTAACGACTTTGCTGCTCTGAACGAGGTTTACGAGAAGTTTTTTCCCAATGAATCTCAGCGGCCCGCGCGGGTGACGGTGCAGGCTGTGCTGGGGAGTAATATTAAGGTCGAAATAGACGCGATCGCAGAATTGCCGGAACAGGAGTTTTGACGATGACAGATCAGAAAAAGGCGTTACGGCTCGGCGCGATCTATCCCGATGACGCCTGGGTGGACCTTGAGGCTCAAGCGCTGGTGGATGAGTTCCGGCGCTTTATACCTGCGGATGTAGAGTTGATTTCGGCGGCGACCTATGTCCCCGCAGCCGATAACACTGCGAATCTCGGAGTGCTGCTTGCTGAAAACGGCGACATTGAAGAGGCAGCGCGCAGGCTTGTGCCTTATCAAGTCGATTGCTTTGCTTATTACTGCACTACTGTCAGCTTCGTAAGGGGGCCAGGCGGTGATCAGGATATATCCTGGCGCGTTACGACGGCTACCGGGAAGCCGGCGACAACAACCAGCACGGCGATGATCGAGGCGCTGCGTACGCTTGAGATCTCTCGCGTCTCTCTCGCCAGCCCATACTTGCCTGATGTCGAACAAAAATTTATCGAGTTTTTCGAGGCTCATGGTGTACAGGTGGTTAAAAGTCTTTCGCTTTGCCTTGAGCGTGGTCACTCGGTTGTGGCCCCAGAAGACATTCGTTCCCTGGCGGAGTCCGCCGATGATCCCGGAGCGCAAGCGGTTTTTGTTGGATGTACGGGCCAAAGACTAGCAGACCATCTAGATGCGATGGAAACGCTTCTCGGCAAGCCCGTCTTGACGGCCAATCAAGTGACTTCATGGCATGCACTTAAGTTGATGGGCATCGAGCCACAACTTGACGGGCGCGGGCGGTTGTTCGCGAGGGCAGAGTCTGTCTCCGTTTGACGTGCGGCTAATCACCATCTTGACGTTCGATTCAAGTCAGGACCGCAGGAGTTCATTTGTGCAGTGATCAATCAAGGAGGATATGCTATGGCCACAAATCCGAAATCATGTGAGATCCTTAGACATAATAGAAAGTACATCCCCGGCGGTGTTGTTTCCGTCAACCGCAAGGTCGAGCCTGAAATCGTATTTGTGCGAGCTGACGGCGCATACATGTGGGATGCCGACGGCAAACAGTACATAGACTATCACGCTGCTTTTTCACCCTACTTTCTTGGGCACAACCACCCTCGCGTCGTCGAGGCCGTAGCGAAGATCTTACGCGACGGCTCTAGTTTGCCGGGGACAGGAACGACAGTCCTGGAAGGTCAGCTGGCAGAGTTGTTATGTGAAAACATCGAAGCGGTTGACAGCATCATTCTGCTGAATACCGGAAGCGAGGCAACTTCCCAGGCAATCAGATTAGCCCGGGCAGTGACTGGACGCGACCACATCATCGTAACTCAGGGTGGCTACAACGGTTGGTACGACGACGTGGCACGAAAAGTAATGGCTCCACTGGAGGAGATTGGCTCGCGCGTCTCGCCCGGCGAATACCGATTTATTCCTATGGGCTCAGGGATTCCTGCGTCTCACCAGCAGACAACTCATGTCATCAACTTCAACGATCTCGATTCTGTGCGGTACGTTTGTGAACGCTACCCCGTGGCGGCGTTGATCACAGAGCCGATTCTGCAAAACATTGGCATCGTTAAGCCGCAGCCAGGCTATCTCGCAGGTTTGCGCGAACTGGCTGACCGTTATGGCTTCGTGCTCATTTTTGACGAAGTGAAGACGGGGTTCCGGTATTCCTTCGGCGGCTACAACGAACTCAGCCAGGTGAAACCTGATCTTGTCACTTACGGCAAAGCGATAGCAAATGGCTATCCGCTGGCAGTTTTGGGCGGTAAATCCGAACTGATGAACTATTTCATTCACCCCGACAAGTCACGGCGTCCCCTGCTCGCTGGAACTTACAACGCGCATCCCGTACCTGTCTCGGCAGCCATCGCGACGCTCGAACTGTTGCTGGAGAACGAAGGTGAAGTCTACCGGTGCGTAGATGCGCTCGGTGCGAAGATGGAGAAAGGCCTCGAAGCTATCCTGGGGTCACTTGAAGTAGAAGGGATCGTCGCCCGGCAAGGGTCGGCATTTTGTGTCTATTTCATGGATCATGCCCCGCGAGATTGGCACGACCTGGCGCAACATCATAACTTCGAGGCGGACACTAAGTGGCGCCGCGCGCTGATAGATCGCGGCGTCTATATCTTCCCCGAAGCGACCAAGCAGTGCTCAATCTCCACTACTCATACAGAGGCAGACGTCGCATTCACACTTGAGCAGATGCTGGAAACACTCAAGATGATCACTTCAGATGGGGCGAGCAGGTTGCGGATTAGTCATTCTTCCACCAGCAGTATTGAAGAGCATCCACCCCGGTTGAATGAGTCAATCGTATCAAACCCAAACTTAGTAATTGACGGGTAACCGCTTGGCGGAACAAGCAAATATCAAACACGCAAGATAGCGAGCATGGTCAGATACATTGAAATAGTTCTGGAGAAAAGAGACGTGCGCTGTGTCGCACGCCTGTTAGATGAAGAAGCTCCTCGTACGGCCGAAGCTGTGTGGCGCGCTCTTCCGCAAGCCGGCGATGTGTATCACGCGAAGTATGCTAATCACGAGATATACACGCTTGTTCCAATCTTCGCGGAAAAAGAGCCGGGCTTTGAGTACCCCACTATCACTCCCATTCCAGGCGACCTGGTCTATTTCTACATCCGTTCTGGAACATGGGTGCCGAGAGAAGCAACAGAGATGGATGCGAACTCACATGCAGTCATCGACCTCGCCGTCTTCTACGATCGGAATAATCTGCTGCTTTCCCCCGCGGAAGGCTTCTTCCCAGGAAATGTGTTTGGCACGATAGTAAAAAATCTTGAGGCAATGAAAGAAGCCGGCTACAGAATCTGGCGTGAAGGCGGAATTGGGGAACGCCTGATTTTCCGCCGGCTTGAAGGTGAGGCCCTCAAAAAATGGGGACTCGAATAAGGACAACCGTTACCAACAAGGTGTTCGCCTCAATTTTGGCGACAATCGTGCTGGCGCCTGGACTGTCGATAGGACAGCAGAATCCAGCTGCCAAATCAGACCAACCAGCCAGCGATCGGAAACTCTGGGTCGACCCCCGTTTCAAAGAGCTTCCAGAAACAACACCGCGGAGCTTTGTCATCCTTCGCGACGGCACGCTTCTGACTGTGGGGGCCAATGCAACGCGAATCAGTCGGGATGGAGGAAAGAGCTGGTCTGAACCGCGGGTCATGGTAGCCGAGGAGGGACCGGGTCGGCCCTCCGGCGGACTGGCAATACGGACCCGGGATGGTGCGATCGTCGTGGTATACGGCGATGCCAAAACGATGAAGTGGAAGTGGGACGAGGCCCGGGGGGAAGCAACGGAAGCTCGCATGGACGTCTGGTCCATCCGCAGTTTGGATGAAGGGAAGACCTGGATCGATCAACAGAAGATCTATGACGGCCATGGCGGCACCATGTTGAGCATCATCCAGACCGCGAGCGGCCACATTGTGTTACCCATTCAACCGTACCTTCCAAATCCAGGCCGCTGGGGGACCTTCACAATCGTCTCGGCCGACAACGGCAAGACCTGGCAGAAAAGCAATCTGATCGATCTGGGAGGGGCAGGCCATCATGACGGAGGAATCGAGTCCACCCTGGTGGAGTTAAAGGACGGAAGACTGTGGCTGCTGCTCCGTACGAGCCTTAATCGGCTCTGGGAAGCCTATTCCAGCAACCACGGTCTGTACTGGGGAGCGATTGGGCCAACAAAGATCGAGGCCAGTAGCGCACCGGCCTGCATTACCCGACTGGCGAGTGGACGCCTTGTGCTAGTCTGGAACCGAGTCTTTGCGGAGGGCGAAAATTCTTACCCGGGACGGCCGCCGGCGTATTCGATCTATCCGGCGAGCTGGCAGCGCGAGGAGATTTCCATCGCCCTCTCGAACGACGATGGCAAATCATGGACCAAAGCGCTTGCCTTTGCCCGCGAAAAAGGGGGACGTCTGATCTATCCGAAAATAATCGAGCGAGAGCCCGGCCTCATCTGGATTTTCGCTAACACGCTGCGTGTGGGTGTCCGAGAAACGGACCTCGTGGGCCGATAATCGCGTTCTCACTATGCTCAAAGGGAGATGCTTTCGTCTAAATCTCGACTGTCGCTGCATGAATGTCGCCGTATTGCTCGGTTGCAGAAAGATATATCTCACCCCAGACGACCAACACAGTCTTTCCGTCGAGGGCCGCAGCAGAAGGGTAGCTCACCTGCCTTGACCAAGCGACATCGTCCTTCGCAGGCACCGGCACCTCAGCGAGCTCCAGCGGCTCGCCCCAAGTCTTGCCACCATCAGAAGACAGGCGCGTCGTCAAGGGAGTGCGCACGACCTTGGCGGCATTATGCGTAAGCACGATCCGGCCATCAGCAAGACGAAGGAGGTTGTGCGAGGTCCGCGCCGCAATAATGTCGGTCTTTTCAGATGGTAGCCACGTTTCGCCCTTGTCTCTCGAAAAAGTCTGCCACATGACACCGTCTCCAGTCCGCAATACCATCATGATGTCGCCGGACGGCAGTTCAGCAATCGAAGGCTCATGCGCCACAGTCGCTGTCTTTATCTCTCCAAAACGATTCCACGTCTTGCCGCCGTCGACCGATTTGAGTACGCTTGCAATGCCGCTGAGATAACCATGCAAGGGCAACAACAACTCACCCGTAGATAGCTTGATACCGTTGCTGCGGCAGCCAATGCCTAACTTCTCGATCACCATCTGCGGTTGCGACCAGGTCCGTCCCGAGTCATCAGTATAGCGATGATAGAGCTTAAAGGACTCTACTCCTACTTCGTTCTTTTCATCGCGCACAGACGGGTAACGATTCCAACGCCCCACCGAATAGAAAAACCATACTCGATGACCATCAAGGATGAATGCGGGATCAAAATCAGATTTGCGGCGCGTATCCTGCAGCACTTCAGCACGACTCCAGGTCTTTCCCCGATCCGATGAATACGAGGCCAGGATCAACTGATGCACTGACGCCTCGAAAGGGCCGGAAAACCAGGCCGCCAACAACCGCCCATCTGGCAGCGTAACCACGCTGGTGGCATGATTAAAGCCATAGAGGTTCTTCAGATCATAAGGATCCTTTGATGGGGACTTAAAAATCACCGACCGAGACGCAAGCCGGGGCGCTCCGGGTGCGGCGGTGCTTCCCGACATGATCTCCGTCAGCGTGCTCCCTAGTAATTCTCCGGCAATCAAAGGTAGGCCGCCCATAGCCAATGCGGATCGCATTAGGAATCTTCGACGCTCCAGTCGTTCCGCTCGATTCATTTCTCTTTTCCCCCTTGCGGTTAACTGTTGCTCTTGTAAGAATGCGCCAACTCATGAAGTATCTTATGACAAGGACCAGCCGCGGAAAACAGCCATATCTGCTGAACGCCACCATCGTCCAGCCTATTGGATAATTTCTTACATTGCGTCGAGGCCTAACAGCTAAGTGCCACAATTGTTCCGTAAGCGGCAGGCGGATATCGCTAGTCTTCTCCTCGTAAAATGAACCGTATCCAATCGGAATGTAATGTCAGGGACATCGCTTCGATCCCATTATCAACGTGCGCTGGAGAAGTCGCGCCAACCAACACAGACGTTAGATTGGTGTTTTGCAACACCCATCCCAGAGCTAAGCGAGTCATTGGAATTCCTATGGCGTCGGAAAGCGTACGCAAGCGTTCAACCAGGCGGAAATGCTCCTCTTCAAAATAGAGATCGGCGTGGCTCCGTATAATGTCAAAACGACTGCCCTTTGGAATTTGACGATTGGCTTGATACTTACCTGTTAAGAACCCGGCTCCGAGAGGGCTATATGTCACGACAGATATATCCCGCTCGCGACAAAACGGGATTACGTCATGCTCTACCCCTCTGAAGACTAGATTATAAGCACATTGAATCACCTCAAATCTCCCAAGAAGCCTCGTTTCACTTATTGTGAGCCAATCGCATATTTGAGCTGAGGAAAAATTGCAGCAACCTGCGGCGCGAATCTTTCCAGCTTGGAGTGCTCGATCCAAGGCCTCTAAGGTTTCGGCAGGAGAAGACTTTTCGTCATAACTATGTAATAAGTAAAGATCGATATAGTCTGTTTGCAGGCGTTTGAGGCTGGCGTCAATCGAGTCTTTAATCCGCAATGTGCCATATGGCTCCGAGATCTTTGTTTGTAGAACTATTCTATCCCTGCCACGTCTGGACCTCAGCCAACGACCAATTATCTTTTCGGAGGAATGCAATTCGTCGGTTCTCTCGCGGACATCGGATATGCCTGGAGTTTCTAGTCTGCGTATCTGAGCGTTGCCGCCCCCATAGCCTTCGGCGGTGTCCAGCAGAGTAATACCGTTCGCCACCGCATGGTCCAGGATTTGACATGACAGTCCTTCATCTATCTCCCGGCCAAAGGTGACACATCCCAAGCCTAGCCGCGTGATTGATATATCCGATCGGTGTTGTCAGGTTAACTACGAAAGATGTAATCAGGAGTTGTTCATGCGGCATACTGCACGGATGCACTCCGATTCTCTCTACCATCGTCATCGCTTCCCTGCCGAGATCATCAGTCACAGCGTTTGGTTGTATTTTCGCTTCGCACTCAGTTTTCGCGATGTCGAAGAAATGTTAGCGATGCGCGGAGTTTCACTCACATACGAAACAGTCAGAGAATGGTGCCTCAAGTTTGGCCAGAGTTACGCCAACTGCTTGCGACGCCGAGCTCCTCGCCCGGGCGACCGGTGGCACCTTGATGAAGTGTTCCTCAAAATCAACGGACGGATTCACTACCTTTGGCGTGCCGTGGATCAGGATGGCGATGTGCTGGATATTCTGGTCCAAAGTAAGAGAGATAAGGGAGCGGCCAAGAAATTCTTTCGCAAGCTACTAAAGGGGTTGCGGTATGTCCCGCACGCGATCATTACGGACAAGCTAAGGAGTTACGGCGCAGCGAAAGCTGAAATGCTGCCGAGTGTCGAACACCTCCAGCAGAAGTATCTCAACAATCGTGCCGAGAATTCACATCAGCCCACAAGATTGCGGGAGCGCGTGATGAGACGGTTCAAGTCAGCGGGACACGCACAGCGTTTTCTTTCGGCCTTCGGAATCATTACTTCGCACTTCCGAGTGGGGCGACACCTGTACAGAGCTCATGGTTATCGGGAAGTGAGAAAGTCGAGATTCGCCGTATGGCAAGAAGTAGTTTCCGTCGGAGCGATCGTCAATTGACCAGTCGACGAAAGTGGAATTCAGCTTGGTTGAGTGCTTAATTCTGCTTCTCTTGAGTTAAGTTGACAATGCCATTCAGAGCATTCCCTTGGAGGC
>DIYZ01000216.1:0-993 GCA_002427845.1 Chloracidobacterium sp. UBA6041
GCGCTCAGATTAAACTCTCTCGCCTTGTAGGAACCTATTGAACTCATACACACCTCCATTGCTATTAGAGCTTTGGGGAAACCATAAACACCCCTGCACCAATCTGTCGTTTCGCAAAGATAGCTAGACTATTGCGCGCGAGTGTGGCGAATCAGTGGAGATGCTAAGGATTTAGTGTGGCGGAAATGAACAGGTAGGCAGAAGGCAGAAAGCAAAAGGCAGCAAGCAGAAAGTTTTTCTGCCTACTGCCCGCCGCTCTATTGGAAGTTATTTGCCGAAAGCCACCCAGTCGTGTTCGGAGGTCGCCATGAAAAGCACCATCGGCAGCGACAGCCAGGCATTAGTGCGAGAAGCAATGAAGGCCTGACGCGCGAGTTCCGGTGACGCCGCGGGGCCCGTTCCGGCAGTAGCAGCGATGATTCGTTTGTTATTTGGCCAGATAATGCCCCAAACGTTCAGCAGCATAACCAAGCCGTAAGCACCGCCCAAGCCGATGGAATAGACATTGTTAGGTGTTGTGTAGCCGCCCACGCTTAACTTCGCGGTGAAGAAACGAATAAGTCCATACGAAACAAAGGCAACCAGTATTATCATCACCACGGCAAAGATTCGCCCATCCTTCGTAAGCGCCGGGACCCTCTTGATGATCAGGTATTCGACTATGAACAGAACTATGGGATACGTCAGCCAGGACAAAAGCACCAGCCAAACATTGAGATCGGCACCACCAAGTGTATTCGCGTTTTTTACCGCAGGCCCGAGAATGTACATCGCGAAATACGTGAGACCGGCTAGAACTGTGAGGACAGCACTCCAGCGGAAATACCAGAGAGCGCGTGACAAGAGGTCCGGATTGACCTTCTTCTTAGTCTCTGCATCGAGCCCTTTTTGAAATGGAACGTTTACGAGATTGAAGAAATAGAGCAAACCAATCCACGTGATGCCGCCCACGAGATGGAGTACGCGCAACGCTGTTCTCAAAATCTCGACCGA
>DIYZ01000216.1:1254-13625 GCA_002427845.1 Chloracidobacterium sp. UBA6041
CGCTCTGAACTTCGGCCTGGGTTACTCGTCAAGTGGGCGGGGGCCCGCGTCCATCCCCCTTACGCTGACTTGATTGATCACACGAATCTTTAAGTCGTCGTTAACATGAATTTGACAGGAGAGTCGCACGTGATCGGCGAGTTCGGTTTCCATTGCCAGACGATTGCGCTCAAGCTCGCCCATTTCGCCCGGATCCCCTTCGAGAACTTCGACACGGCAGGTAGTGCAGCGGGCGTTACCGCCGCAGCGATGGAGAATATCGATTCCCGCATCCTCGAGGACCAGGACGAGCTTCTTTCCTTGCGGTGCATCAATTGTCTGCGTATCGGTTGCAGTTTCAGCTACGATCGTTGGCATTAGTTATGACTCCAGAAACTTTAGTTTGATTGCTCAATGAATTTGGCACAACTTAGAGACTTGAGCAAGTGGCACTGAAAGAGCGGGGGTAAACCCGCCTTCCTGACCTCGAGACTGCTAAGTTGCCCATGGCTTTTTGCGTTGAGAGCCGTTCAAGCCGGGAGTGTGAAGAGGAGTTAGATCAGCTCCGGGTCAGGAAGGCGGGTTCACCCCCCGCTCCTGATCCAGAAGCAGCTCCATGAAAGCCGCGCCTTCGACCGGGTTGTTGTAATAAGGCTCGATATCTCTAAAACCGAGTGAACGGTACATCCGGATAGCCTGGTCCATTTTTCCCGGCAACGTATCGAGCCGGATGCGACGATAACCAATTTCGCGAGCCGTTTCGATAATTGCTTCAGCTAACTTTCGACCCAACCCTGACCCGCGGAATGCGGGCCGAACGTACAGGCGCTTCATCTCACAAACGTCTGCGCCAATTTTTCGCAATGCCGCACAGCCGGCGACCTGATCAGTTTCGGTTGCCAAAAACAGATGCCCCTCAGGTGGCGAGTAATCGCCGGGCAGATGGGCCAGTTCCTTGTCGAAGTTTTGGAAGCAGAGATCAAGTCCGAGCCAGGCCGCGTACTCTGCAAACAATTCGCGCGCCTCCTGGATCTCTTCCGGTGACTTTGCTTGTATGAGTTTCATCGCTGGCGGTTCTGTGTTCGCTTAGAATGAGCAACCGCTAAAATGTTAACGCGGTACGCGAAAGTGGCTCGATCGTCTTTTGAGAAAGACCACCGAGCCGGAATCGCGCACCGCGCTTTTTTGTGAGACAGACATTTTGTCTGTCCGTTAGTGCCGACAGGCAAGAATGCCTGTCCTACCTAAGCTGTAAACGACGTACCGCAACCGCAGCTTCCGGTCGCGTTCGGATTTGTAAACGTGAAGCCCGATCCCATCACGCCGGTGACGTAATCGATCTTGACGCCGTTCAGATATTGAGCGCTAAACATATCGACGAAAAGTTTTACTCCCTTTTCATCGAGAATAAAATCGCCCTGGCGCGATTCCTCCTCAATATTCAGGCTGTATTGGAAGCCGGAACAGCCACCGGGGACAACGCGGACGCGCAGTCCGGTAGTCTCCGGCAAGCCTTCTTCGCTGGCCATAAACTTCTTGATTTCGGTCACCGCGCTCTCCGTCACGTCGAGTGTCATGGAGGGGGCAGCAGTGGTGACACCAGGTGTGCCGGTGGGTGCTGTTGTTTGTGTAGACATTTCTTAAATTCGACTCCTTCGTATCAATTATCGCCGTGTTAATTTCGGTTTTCCAGCCACAGGTGGAAAATAATAGCAAGTCCTAAGTCCAAAGACTATCTTATTGACCTTTACCCAAAACGACAAGTTCAGGCTTCATAGCTTCAATCGAGACCTGCCGGGCCACTTCTTCGGCAACGCGACGAAATGCCAGCGCCTGGGGCGACTCCGGATGGCTGACGACAACCGGCACGCCTTTGTCGCCGCCTTCTCTCACTTCCATTCCCAGAGGAATCGTACCGAGCAAAGGCACATGATACATATCTGCCAGTTTTGCGCCACCACCTTCACCGAAGATGTCGTAGCGCGTGCCTGTGTCAGGAGCGATAAAGTAGCTCATGTTCTCTACGATTCCCAGGATGGGGATGGCCACTGTCTCAAACATGCGTAACGCGCGACGAACATCCGCGATGGCGACATCCTGCGGCGTAGTTACCAGCACGGCGCCTTGCACCGGCACTAATTGCGCCAGCGACAATTGCACGTCGCCTGTACCGGGCGGCATGTCAACAATTAAATAATCCAGCTCGCCCCATTTCACGTCCGACAGAAACTGTTTCACCAGACCGTGCAGAATTGGACCACGCACGATCATCGGTTTGTCGCCCGGTTGCAGCAGCGCCATTGACATCAGTTTGACGCCGTAGGCTTCTATGGGAACTAGTTTGTTACCTTCGACTTCCGGCCGCGCGTCGCTGGCGCCGAGCATGATGGGAACGTTGGGACCATAGACGTCCATGTCCATCACGCCCACTCGCGCGCCATCAAGCGCGAGCGAGACCGCTAGGTTCACGGCTACTGTCGACTTGCCCACGCCGCCTTTACCGGAAGAAACCGCGACAATGTTGCGCACGCCTTCAACCGCGATCTTGTCGCCTATACCTCTGCCTCTTGGAACCTCTGCGTCCATCGTCACGTTGACGGAGGAGACGCCAGGCAAAGCTCCCACCAGCTCGCGCGCGGCGCTCTCCATCTCCGCCTTCACCGGACAAGCCGGCGTGGTCAGGACAATGCGAAACGAAACTTCACCGCCAACAATTTTGAGGTCCTTGATAAAGCCAAGTGTGACAATATCTTTATGCAGATCGGGATCTTCGATTTGACGCAATGCGTCCAGTACTAACTGTTCAGTTACTTGTGACATAAAATTCGAAACTTCGGTTTTTGAAATTGTTCGCTTGAAAGCGTAGCTGATCGATGGTGGTAACGCAAACTGTTAGTCTGCGTGCTGACTGCGGTTTTTAAGCAACGTTGGTGTTGCCGTGCTTGCGTGTAACGCAAACTGTTAGTTTGCGTCCCTAGCGGCAGTTGTTAAGCAACATTCGTCTTGCTCTGCTCATGAAGCAAAACAAAGCCGCAAACTAACAGTTTGCGTTACAAAGACTCAAATTCTCTCAATCACCAGCGCACTATTCTTCGAGCCAAAACCAATGCAGTTGCACAGCGCAATCCGCACATCTGCCTTCCGAGCCTGATTAGCCACGTAATCGAGATCGCAGTGCGGATCAGGCTCATCGAGATTGATAGTCGGCGGAATTATTCCCATGTGCATAGCGCACAAAGCTGCTCCTAAACCAGCCGCCCCACTGGCGCCCTGCGGGTGTCCAATCTGCGACTTGGTGGCCGACATTGGAGTCATGATCGCCCGACCATTCAGGGCCAGCTTGAGCGCGCTCGTCTCGATGCGATCGTTAAGCACTGTCGAAGTGCCGTGAAGGTTTACGTAATCGACTTCCGCTGGATTACGGCCTGCGTCTTCAAGCGCGAGCTTCATCGCCCGAGCGGGTTCGTCGCCGCTCTCTTCAAGTCGCACGCGATGATATGCATCACAAGTTGCGCCGTAGCCGGCTATCTCCGCATAGATTTTTGCGCCCCGCGTCTTTGCCCGCTCCAACTCCTCGAGCACATAAATCCACGCGCCCTCGCCAAGAACAATCCCCGAACGATTCAATGAAAAGGGACGCGAAGCCCGCTGCGGTTCGTCGTTAAAATCATTTGTCAAAACGGTCATGAGATTAAATCCTGCAAGAATGCCGGGGGCAATCGGCGCGTCCACGCCGCCCGTTAGCATTACGTCATGACGGCCCAGAGCGATGTGTTGGGCGGCGTATGCAATCGCATCTGTCGAACTAGTGCAACCGGTAGAGACAATATGCGAAAGACCGCGCAGGCCAAACGCCATCGACAATTCGCTCGACAGCCCGCCGTGCGTTGACGAGGGGATCACGTAGACACTTGCCTTATTCGCTGGACCAACAAACCAATAGGCATATTGTTGTTCCGTAAACGCGAGGCCACCCCCGCCAGTTCCCAGCACCACGCCGAAAGCCCGCCGCTCGGCCAAAGAAAAATCGTTTGGTGAAAGGGCTGCGTCTTCGAGGGCTTCTCTAGCGGCAGCCAAAGCAAGTGGCACGGTTCGCGGCACGTGCTTTCGATCTTTGGGATTGAGCTGTGCTTCCCAATCGAAGTCGCGTACCTCGGCGGCGATTTTTACTGGCGAGTCTGAAACGTCGAACGATTCAATTCTTCGGACCCCGCTCTCGCCTTTGATCAAGGCATTCCAGAATGCCGTGCGTCCGATGCCGATCGGAGTTACACATCCCAGGCCCGTAATTACTACTCGACGCGGTTTCTGGAAGTGGCTAAACATAAAAATTCGTTCCACTCATTGAGGCTAGGGATCAGGTCAGAAGCTCAGAATAACATTGCGTTTGCGGAAATTGCTAAAGCCTAATGGGAGACTTGTCACGCAAAGACCCGGCGTCCGTTTAAACGCCGGGCCCCGAAAACTTCTTTAACTAGCCAGGTGGTCTATCAGCCTTTTTGGTCGACTTTAGTGCCACACTCGTTGCAGAACTTTGAACCAGCCTGAAGTTGCGCGCCGCACTTAGGACACGGCACCGTCTGTCCGGCCGTTTCCATTTTCGCGCCGCAATCGTTACAAAATTTTGCGTTCGCCAGATTTGCAGTGCCACATTTCGGACAGTTGATCTTTGCCGCACTTCCGGTGCTGCCCACACCGCCCGTGTCTGACTTCGATTGATTCATTGCATTGGTCATCGCGCCGGCCATCGCGTTGCCAATCGCGAAGCCCGCTCCCAATCCGGCGCCGGTACCCGCTCCCCCCGACGTGTTTTGTGCGGCATCACGCATCGCATCGGCAGCTTGAAACTGGGCATAGCGGCCTACGTCCCCGATAACTCCCATCGACGTCCGCTTATCCATCGCACCCTCAACTTCAGCCGGCAGCGAAATGTTTTCGATCACAAACTTGGTTAGGTCCAATCCATATGCCTTGAAGTCATCAGTCAGTTTGCCGCGCGTAAACTTGCCCAGCTCATCATAGTTGGAAGCGAGGTCTAGCGCGGCAATCTTCGACTCCGCGAGAGCATCGCTAAACCCGCTAACCAGCGTTCGTTTGAGCTGCCCCTCAATGTCTTCGGTTACGAAATGCGCGTTAGTGCCGGTAATCTCTTTAATGAGCGCGCGCGGATCGGTAACCCGAATTGAATAGATTCCAAAAGCACGTAGACGGACCATGCCGAAATCCGCGTCGCGCATCATCACCGGATTCGAGGTTCCCCACTTTAGATCCGTGAACTGTTTTGTGTTTACAAAATAAACTTCGGCTTTGAACGGAGAATTAAATCCATACTTCCAGGCGCCTAGCTTGGTAAGAATCGGTGTGTTGCCGCCATCAATGGTGTAGAGGCCAGGCGCAAACACATCAGCTATCTGTCCCTGGTATACAAAAACGGCCGCCTGCGACTCGCGGACGGTAAGTTGTGCACCATTTTTAATTTCCTGGCCTTGAACGGGAAAACGATAAAGCAGAGTGTTTCCCGAATCATCGAGCCACTCAATTACTTCAATAAACTGTGAACGGATGGCGTCAAAAATTCCCATGTTATCTCTCCTTCTGTGCGGCAGTTGGCCGCCACTCGTTTAATACGGCGCGAGCGTTCGCGATGTTCGGGGCGGATGTCCTCACCTGAATGAATATTGCATAAAGTAGGCGGGGAGGAAAGAACAATTCAGTGCTGTCCCCCGCTAACCGTTCTGAACTGCATGCCGCCCAACGCGTTTGTCGTACAGCTTCAAGACCAGTAAGACACTTAATCCGCCGGCCACGTCGATTGCGCTGTCGTAGATAGACGCAGTGCGAGACGGTTCGAAGCTCTGATGGAATTCGTCCAGCAGGGAGTAAATCACCACCAGGATTACGCCTACCTGAAACCAATGCCGCTGAATGAAGGCATTCGAGGAAGTAATGAAAGCTCGTCTGGCCAGGAAGGCCAACACAGCATACTCCGTGAAGTGAGCGGTTTTCCGAATCAGGAAGTGGATTGCGGCTATGCGGGCTTCGCTTAGATTGGGAAAAAACCAGAGAAGTAGTGGGCGAACTACGGTCGACGTATTGAGCGCGGAAAACTCGCTAGTCGAGGCGAACGCAATAAGAAGTATCCAAAAGAATAGCGGGCCATAACGACCTAATCGTTGCCACGCGGACGAAGGGTTTTTTACGTCATTCCGGCTAAGAGTTCGCTTGATCATTGTCGCTGAAAATTAATCAAGGGAAGCCGCGTCTGCTGCTTCCCTTGCCGGTGATGTCTGGAGACGCTCTCTGCGAACTATTGCGCCGCCGCGCCGGACACAACTTCAATAATTTCATTCGTGATGGCCGCCTGGCGTACGCGGTTCATGTTGAGAGTAAGCGAATCGATCAGCTCGCGCGCATTCTTGGAAGCCGAATCCATTGCCGTCATTCGCGCGCCTTGTTCGGAAGCTATCGACTCGAGTAAAGCGCGAAAGATCTGTGTTTCGATCAGGCGAGGAAGTAGTCGAGCGAAGATCTCGGCCGGAGGTTGTTCGTATATGTAGTCGACCATAGTTAAAGGCTGATCCGCTGTTGCTAACTCAGCGGCGGCAGAAGCTTCGCGAGAAACCGGCAAAAGCTGCTCTGTTGCCACGCGCTGCTGAAGCACTGACTTGAATTCGTTGTAAATAACGAATGCCTTATCAATCTCTTTGTCTTCGGTGAAGCGTTTAATAACATCGCGTGCAACTTCGAGCGCCTCATGGAATTCCACACGTCCCTTGCCGGTTAGCCCAATGTATTCGCCGACCAGGTTAGCGCCTCGGCGGCGAAAGAAATCTCTGCCCTTGCGCCCAACCGCCAAAATCTCAATTTGCTTGTTCGGGTTATCGCGGATGAAAGCCTGGGCCGCTTTGATTAGATTTGTATTAAAGGCGCCGCAGAGACCTTTATCGGCGGTGATGAGTATGAGGAGATAACGTTCATCGCCGCGGGCGTCGAGCAACGGATGATGAAAATTTTCGTCCGTTCGATCGGCAAGTCCGGCCAAAACTTCCATCATCTTGTTCGCAAATGGCCGTGCGGTAACCACGCGATCTTGTGCGCGCTTAAGCTTCGCGGCCGACACCATCTTCATGGCCTTGGTGATCTGCTGCGTGTTCTTAACCGACTTAATGCGCCGGCGAATGTCTAGAAGGTTTGGCATCTGCGGCGAAAGTTACGCTCCGGCAGTCGCAGGCTGAAGCGAAGAACCCGCTGGGTTAACCGCGGCAGTTGAATCCGTCGGGGCAGCCGTTGTTTCCACCCACCGATCCTTGAAGTCCGCTAAAACTTGCTTTAGATCCGCAAGGATCTCTTCCGTTAAACTTTTCTTTTCGCGAATACTTTGCAAAACACCTGGATGGGAATTTTCAACGAACTTAAGTAGCTCCGCTTCAAAACGTCGCACGTCTTCAACTGCAACGTCGTCCGCATAGCCGTTACTGGCTGCCCAGATCACCAGCACCTGGTTTTCCACATTCATTGGTCGGTATTGAGGCTGTTTCAATATCTCAACCAATCGTTGGCCGCGTGCGAGCTGGGCTTGAGTTGCTTTGTCCAAATCGGAGCCGAACTGCGCGAATGCTTGTAATTCCCTAAACTGCGCGAGGTCGATACGCAGTGTGCCGGCGACCTGCTTCATCGCCTTGATCTGCGCTGAACCGCCAACGCGTGACACGCTGTTGCCCACGTTTATTGCAGGGCGAATTCCGCTGTTGAAAAGATCAGCCTCAAGAAATATCTGTCCGTCCGTAATCGAAATTACATTGGTAGGAATATAGGCCGAGATGTCTCCGGCCTGTGTCTCAATGATGGGCAAACTTGTCAATGAACCGCCACCTTTCGAGTCGGACAACTTGGCAGCACGTTCAAGTAAGCGAGAGTGAAGGTAAAAAACGTCGCCGGGATAGGCCTCACGACCTGGTGGACGGCGAAGGAGGAGTGATATCTCACGATAAGCGGCGGCTTGCTTCGAAAGATCGTCGTAAATCGTCAAAGCGTGACGGCCGTTGTCGCGAAAATACTCGCCCATAGCAGCGCCGGAATAGGGCGCAAGAAATTGCATCGCCGCCGGATCCGAAGCGGTCGCCTTGACGACGATGGTATATTCCAACGCGCCGAAGTCTTGCAGCGTCTTCACTACCTGCGCAACAGTAGAGGCTTTCTGGCCAATTGCGACGTAAATACAAATTACGTCTTTGCCCTTCTGATTGATAATGGTGTCAACAGCAACGGCGGTCTTTCCAGTCTGCCTGTCACCGATAATCAACTCGCGTTGGCCACGCCCAATAGGGACCATGGCATCGATGGCCTTGAGTCCCGTCTGCAAAGGTTCTTTAACCGGTTGGCGATCGACAACACCAGGCGCAATGCGCTCAATCGCAAAATAGGTGTCAGTAATGATCGGACCGCGGTCGTCGATCGGGTTTCCCAGTGCGTCAACCACGCGACCCACCATTGCGTCGCCAACCGGAACCTGCATGATGCGACCGGTCCGCTTAACGAGGTCACCTTCTTTAATGGTCTGATAATCCCCAAATAGTACTGCGCCGACTTTGTCTTCTTCGAGATTCAGCGCCAATCCGCGAACTTCATGCGGAAATTCCAGCAACTCGCCAGCCATTACTTTTTCAAGCCCGTGGATTTCAGCGATGCCGTCACCAACCTTGATGACGGTCCCCACCTCCATCACAGTTACGCCAGAATCAAAATTTTCAATCTGCTTTCGAATAATCTCGTTGATTTCGTCCGCTCTAATTGGTTCCATCTTTTTCCTCTGCTATTAACCCGCCAGTTCCTCACCGATTCGCAAAAGTTGGTTACGCACCGAACCGTCGTAGATAGTTGAGCCAATTCGTGTGACAAGCCCGCCGAGAAGCGACTCGTCGGTGGAAAAGCTCAAACGCACTTTTTTCCTCGTCAATTCTCGCAGTTTCTCTTCCAAGGCTAACTTTGTAGCGTCCGGCATCGGCCGAGCTGAGGTTACCTGCGCGCTTATTACACCGGAGCGCTCGTCCAAAACCTGCGCCAGCTTCGCATTAACTTGCGGGAGCTCCGCAATTCTCTGGTTCCTGAGAAGGACCCGAAGAAAGTTCGCGGTTGTTGCTCTTATTTTTGTCCGAGTGATCAATTCGTCGAGAACTTTAACCTTCTGTTCGTAGGCTACTGTTGGGTTGCTGAAGGCTTGGAGCAAACTCGCATTCGTGAGCAGCATGTTCTCCCAGGACGTGACTTCGCTCTTTACTTCGGCCTCTTCACCTCGCTCAATAATTACGTCGGCCAGTGCGGAAGCATAGCGGCGCGCGACAGTTTGCGAACTCATGGGTGTACCCTCCCGAATTCCTCAACATTGCGGACGGTTAACCGCGCGTCATCCTCCGGTCCGATCTCCCTCTCTAAAATATCTTCAGCCAATCGCACGCTTTCCTGCGCGGCAAATCTTCGGAGCTCAACTCTCGCGGTCTTGCCTGCGCTGTCGATCTCGCGTTTCGCTTGCTCTCGCAACTTTGCGATCTCATCTTCGGTAGCCGCCCTGATGCGTTTCTTTTCCTCCTCAGCCTCTGCCTTGGCCTTTTCCTTTAATGCCCCCACCTCAGCATCGAGCCTTGCAAAACGTTCCTCTACCTCGGCTAACTTTCCCAAGGCTGCATCTCTTTCTTCGCGAGCCCTCAGTAATTCTCGTTTGATTGCTTCGCTCCGCGCGCGGAGCGCCTCGCGAATAGGCCTTCCGAAGCGCCGGTGTAAGTAAAGCGCTGCCGCGACAAAAACAAGCAGGTTCACGAACTTCCATAACTCCAAGCCTGGATAGTTCCACCATGGATTTTCCGCTTCGAAAGCCACGATCTGAGATAAGGTCAAAATGGTAAGAAACACGAATTACGTCCCGGGCACTTGCGCTTATGTGGTGATCGATCCCTGCGGGATTTCCCTGCGAAGAATATGACGACTGATCTCCAGAGCCCGGTTGCGGGCGTCTGCTTTCAAGAGAACCTTCACTTGCTCGGCATTCTTGCTGAGGGTCTGTTTCTGGTCTGACAGCCAGCTAGTAATTTCAGACCTCACGTCGGCGACTCTTTTCTCTCTCTCTCGCGACATTACAGCCCGCTCTTCTTCCATAAGCGCGTACCCCTGCGCTCGGGCCTCACGCAGGCGCCTCTCGTATTCACGAATCCGTTCATCGACAGTAAGAAGAGCCCTCTGTGCTTCAGTCAGCCGCCCTTTGGTTCGCCGTTCTCGTTCCCCTAAGACGCGGTTGATTGGCTTGAGAAAAGTAGCATTCAGAAGCGCCACCATAACTATGATGAGCGCCATATGAAAAAGCAGCGTTCCGTCAGGAACCAACTGAATCGAACTCTCAGCGAAAGCTAACACAACCGACCTCGCTCCTTCCAAACTTAACGACCGCGCAAAAGCGTCGGAGTCTAACACCGTGCATAAAAAGGGGTCAAGCGCTGCTCTAACCCTCCTTCCTGGCTCCTGTTCTGAATGGCTTCCAATGTATCAAAGTCACAGAACCCATTCGCCATTGTATTTCGTACACGGGTGCGGATACTTCGTCGCCCGCCAGCCTGTACATTGTACAGCGTCAGTTGCTCCTCGTTAGTAAGTTGTAGAGGCGGTCCAAGTCGGCTTGAGTGTAAAACTCCATTTCGATCTTCCCTCCCCGCGCGTTGCGATTATAAGTAATGTGCACTTGTGTACCGAACTGACGCCTGAGTTTGGTTTCAGCCGCGCGGACGTTGGCGTCGCTCTCCTGAGTTTTGCGCGCTGAAGCCATACTTACCGGGGGGGCCACGGTCTGCCTCACCAGTCGCTCCGTAGCGCGCACGGAAAGATCTTGGTCAATTATCCTTCGTGCCACCCTGCGCTGCACGTCCGGCTGATCCACCCCTAACAGCGCCCGCGCATGCCCGGTAGATAACCTGCCAGATTGGAGCAGCTCTTGTAGGTCTTCGGGCAGGCGAAGCAAGCGGAGATAGTTTGTGACATAGGATCGGTCCCGACCCACTCGTTCGGCAACCGTCTCCTGTGTAAGCCCGAGTGTTTCGATAAGCTTCTTGTAGGCGCGCGCCTCTTCAATCGGGTTCAGGTCTTCGCGTTGAATGTTTTCTATCAGAGCGAGCTCAAGAACCTTCTCGTCTGAAACGTTGCGCACTGTGGCGGGCACTTTGGTCAAGCCTGCTCGCTGAGCGGCTCGCAAACGGCGTTCGCCGGCAATCAGCTCATATCGCGCTCCCTTCCTTCTAACTAAGAGCGGCTGAACCACGCCGTTCGCAGTTATCGACCGAGCAAGTTCATCCAACTTGGCCTCGTCAAAAACGATTCGTGGTTGCAGAGCGCCCGGATCGATGAGATCTATGGGAATCTCATTCGTGTCGTCGGTGGCTGCGGCCGTACCTTCAGCTGAGAGCAGCGCTCCCAGCCCCCGACCCAATGCCCTTCGTGTCATGCGCAACTATCTCCTTACCTAATTGAACGTAGGCTTCAGCTCCTTTGGAATGCACGTCGTAGAGCGTGATGGGTTTTCCATAACTCGGCGCTTCTGCCAGGCGTACGTTCCTGGGAATGACAGTTTGAAAGACCTGCTGGCCGTAAAAATCTCGGAGGTCCGAAGCTACCGCCGAAGATAGATTGGTCCGCTCGTCATACATCGTGAGCAGCAATCCTTCAATCGTAAGGTTGGGGTTGTGAAGATGACGGATTCTCGCTAGCGTGTCGAATAATTCGGTCACACCTTCCAGAGCGTAGTATTCACACTGGATCGGTACGAGCAAGGACTTCGCGGCAGTCAGAGCGTTGAGCGTCAAGAGTCCCAGCGACGGCGGGCAATCAATGATTACGTACTCGTAGTTCTGCTCGACAGGCGCCAGCGCCTGGCGCAACCGAAATTCTCGGTGTTCGATATCGACAAGTTCGACTTCGGCCCCGGCCAAATCCTTGTTTGCAGGCAAGATTTTAAGGTTGGGCATTTCCGTCGGTAGGATGATCTCCGCGACCGGTTCCCCCATCACAATAGAGTGATAGATGCTTTTTCGGAAGCTTCCGCGCTGTACGCCCACGCCCGAGGTGGCATTTCCCTGAGGATCCGCATCCACAAGAAGAACGGATAATTCCGCGCTCGCTAAAACGGCAGCCAGATTGACAGCCGTGGTGGTCTTGCCTACTCCACCCTTCTGATTTGCTATCGCGATTGTTTTCGCCATCCAAAGAGATCCGCCCACTACACTCAAGAGGAGGGCCGTAACTTAACACAGTAGACGTGGGGTTTCTACCGTGTTGGCGAAAACGGCAGGTTTTATCCAGTGCTGATGTTTCACGTGTCCCACTTCAACCTCGAGGGGGACACGTGAAACATTCGA
>DIYZ01000216.1:13783-15130 GCA_002427845.1 Chloracidobacterium sp. UBA6041
TTCGCGCATCCGCAAACGTTTGCGGGCGCACCCGTTGCAAGCGTTCAACCATCTCATGGGATAACCCGTTAAGCGAGCTAAAATCAAGGTCTTGCGGGATGGGCATCTTGTCATGATGAAGCAGTCGCTGAGTGGCGGCTTCCTGCGTCTTGATATACCCGGCATAGAGATTGTCCGCCAGCGCAGCTTCCAAATCTCCCAAATTGTCTCCGAAAAACTCGTGGGGTAAGAGTCGTTGAACCACATCCTTCGTGATTCCGGGGCGTCGCGCTAATTCCGCCAGGCTTATCGAGTCTCCCAGTTCTGATGTCACCATGCTACTTACAGCCGCATACGCCGCACCCGACCTTTTCAAGCGTGTTACTTGGAGAGCGCTCTTCACTTTTGCTATGCGGTCCCGACGTTGATTAAATCGCTCCCAGTCAGTGTCTCCAACCAACCCTATTTCGCGCCCATAGCGACGAAGCCTCTCGTCCGCATTATCATGTCGAAGGGAAAGTCGATGTTCTGAACGCGAAGTGAAGATTCTATAAGGCTCGTCGACTCCCTGCCTTATGAGGTCATCAACCAGAACGCCTATGTACGACTCTTCACGTCTTAGCCTAAAGAGCGGGCGCCGCTGAACCAGCAGCGCTGCATTAATGCCCGCCATTAACCCCTGGCACGCCGCCTCCTCGTACCCGGTCGTCCCGTTCACCTGACCAGCATGAAAAAGTCCCGCAATTCTGCGACATTGGAGGTCGGGTCCCAACTCCCGAGGATCTACAAAATCGTATTCGATTGCGTAGCCAGGTCGGATGATATTCGCCTCTTCCAAGCCAGGTATCATCCTTACGAGATCCTGTTGCATCCCCGCTGGTAGAGACGTCGAAAAACCGTTTAGGTACACTTCATTTGTGTCATGTCCTTCAGGCTCCAGGAACAGCTGGTGCCGATCCTTATCGGCAAACTTGACGACCTTGTCCTCGATCGACGGGCAATATCGCGGGCCTATTCCCTTAATCTGTCCGGAGTAGAGTGGTGACTCGTTCAGGTTTTTCCGGATCTCCTGGTGGAGTTCGTTTGTGGTATAGCCGATGTAGCACTTGATTTGGGGCTGTTCAATGCGGTCGGTAGAAAATGAAAATGCCACTGGGCACTCGTCCGCGTATTGGATTTGGAATGCCTCCCAATTCACTGTTCGGCCGTCCAATCTTGGAGGCGTTCCGGTCTTCAACCTGCCCACGGGAAAGCCCAATAACTTTAGCGCCTCGGCTAATTCGATGGAAGCCGGTTCCCCAACCCTGCCGGCGCTATACGTTCGACGGCCAGTATGGACCAAGCCGTTCAGGAACGTCCCCGCGGCGA
>DIYZ01000183.1 GCA_002427845.1 Chloracidobacterium sp. UBA6041
GGAAGTACTGGCGCAGCTCTTCCTCCGTGATCAGGGCGGGTGATAAAATAGCGTTAATACCGAACCGGCGGTTGCATGACTTGCCTGACGAAAGGTACGTCTTTTTCTCCCACCGAACATTATGATCAAGATCACCAATAGATATCCGGCAACTGGAACGGAGTAGATCATTGTCTCTTTGTCGCAAACCGGGGAAGGGAGGAGAGAGCAATCCTATCTCTTCCCTCGGTTTCGGGGCGGAAGGAGGCACGAAATGGTCCGCCCATATTCGCAGCCAGACCTCGCACTCAGTTTGTCGGTACCGGGATTCTTTGCATCGTCACCGTAATTACTGGCGAGTCGCCAGCGGAACGATTGTACGAGACCCAATAACCCGCGGCGGGATACTGCTGCATCTGGTAGATTGAGCCGTCTGCCTTTGCAGTAATGTCTTGGCCCAGAATCTCGATAGCTGTTGGAGCGGCATTTCCTTTCCCTGAGAAATCTATGGAGATGGCATAGACCTTCTGTTGTTCGTCATAATAGATCTGCGCCGACTCGCTATTCGAGAAAACGAAAAGATCCTGTGTCTTGTCCTGCTGCTTTGGCTTGCCGAGCCTCTGTCGCACGTCATCGGTGGTCATGCCGATGCTAACTCCACGATACTCGGTGAACTTTGGGCCGCTGGCCTTCGCAGACACGGCACCTTTCGTGGAGGCGATTGACTGATTCTGATTGCCGTCTTGGGCACAGGCGATTGGCGCATTCACAAGTATCGGGATCAAGAAAGCGAAAAGCAAAACCAAACCTCTTGTCGCCCTGTTGATGAAAGTGATCGACATACTTTCTGAAACTCGCGATGGACAGACTTACGCTGTGAGGTTAAGGACGGGGTCAACTCCGCACAACCGCGAAACCACTTACAATGCATAGGTGATTACACTCAAGTGAAGGTACCTGAGCAACGCCGTCAAGCTGACGCCCAGGAGTTACTCAGCGTTGCCGCCGGCAAGGACATACCGAGCAATCCCAACTCGATTGTCGAGTTTCTTTTTTGCAAGGATATGACTGATGTGGTTCTCCACGGTCCTGACGCTGATATCGAGCTCTATTCCGATCTCTTTGTTGCTCAGTCCCCGCGCGACCGCTGAAGCAATACGTTCTTCAGCTTCTGTCAGCTCCTCGTCGCCAAAAGCGACGTCTTTGTTCGTGTCGGACCTACCGACCAGCCGGGCGATCTCACCGTGGGTGCGTTCAACCCGCTTCAAAATGTTGGCAATGACAGCGAGGAGTTCATCGGGCTCGAAAGGTTTTGTTAGATAGGCATCCACTCCCGAGCGAAAGCCGGCAATGCGGTCAGCTGTTTCGTCTTTAGCGGAAAGAAATATGATCGGAATCAGGTCTGTGCGCCGACTGCTGCGTAGTTGACGCGCCAACGCATATCCATCCATTCGGGGCATACGAATGTCGCTGACAATGAGGTCTGGTAAGCTTTGTGCAACCCGAACGAGCGCCTCCGACCCACTGCGTACCCCATCGACTTCATAGCCTTCCGCGCGCAAACAGGCGGTTACTGCTCGCAGTAGATTAGGATCGTCATCAACTATAAGTAGTCGCTTCGACAGGTTGTTTCTCCTCGTTTCGTTCTCTCTCTTCTCGGAATACCGGCAGGTGGATGGCGAGCGTTGTCCCGTGACAGTTTGTATCTTTGACATTTATGCGACCGCTAAACTGCTCGACTATTGTGCGCGCCAGATATAGCCCGAGTCCTATGCCCGGCGCTTCACCGTAAGCAGCAGTCTTACCGTTAGCAGAGTCACCGATAGTCGCGGATGGACGGCCCCGATAAAATTTCTCGAAGACATGCTGAATATCGGCAGCGTTGATGCCGCAGCCAGTATCCCTGACACTGACCACTACCTCCTCGTCTACCAAACTCGCCGAGAGTGTGATACGGCCGCAATCAGGCGTGTACTTGATCGCGTTTTCTACCAGGCTGCAGAGAATCCGACGTAGCGCACTCGCGTCGGCAAAGGCGACTAATTGTCCGTCAGGTAAATCGACACAAAGGTCATGTGAGCGTGTCTCTGCGGCATGGCGTTCAATCACAGCACAGTTCCTGACGATTTCAGCCACATCCACTCTCGTGCTGGAGATCGTGAAAGCGCCGGCTTCAATGCGGGAGAGATCAAGCAGATTCAAGACAAGATCAATTTGCCGATCGCACTCGGCAGCGATGGTTTCCAGATATTCGCGGCGTTCTTCTTTTGTTTCACCTCCACGCAGGAGCACCCGCGTCAGCGTCTTAATCGTCGTGAGCGGTGTGCGCAGTTCATGCGAGACTCCGCCCACGAATTCGGATTTCAGGCGGTCGAGTTCCGCTAAGCGCAGCGTGCGCGTTTCAATTCTCTGGGCCATTTCATTGAAGGCGGCGCCGAGTTCTTCCAATTCACCCTGACCTTCGACTTTCGCGCGCCTTTTCAGTTCACCTCCGCCGAACTCGTTGGCAGCATCTCTTAGTCTAACTATTGGGCGAGCTATGCCGCGGGCGATGAGAATTGCCGCCGAGATAGCACTCAGGAGCGCTAGTAAGCTGAAGATCAGATAACGAGTAATCTGCTTTCGCGCTGGACTATAAAGCGTCGCACTCGGCACGCCGGTAGCCACAACGCACTCAGTTGAGCGGACGACCACCAAGCCGTAAACGCGCTTAACCCCGTCGTACGGGCTCGTGGTTTCGACCACGGCTTTTGATTGCTCGATTAGGGGTGAGAAGAGTGGCGAGTCGCTCCTATCCGTGCCGAAATAGGTGTTCTCGGTTGAACTGCGATAAAGGACGCGTCGTTGCGAGTCGAAAACGGCGATCACCGCACCGTCCGTAAGTTCAATGTCGCGAAAAAGCTCGCCAATGGCCGCGCCGTCAATTCGCGCAATAATCATCCCGCCGCCCGAGACCGGTACCGCCAGGGCCAGTACGGGATGGCCTTCTCCCCCGGTCCAATCCGTCACTACCGCCCACGAATTGCGACGCCTCATCTCGTTGCGTAACGTGCTGAGCACCGCGGTAGGAAGAGCTGGAGAATCGCGCGGCTGAGCGACCAGCAAATTGGACTTGTCGTCAAGAATCCGAAGATCGATCCAATGTGGGCGAGTGTTGACGATGTAAGATAATCTTCCGGCAAAGGGAAAAGGGCCGCGTGGATCTTCTGAGGCGACTGCCGCCAGAGTGGACAACGATTGACGTTGACCGTCGATCCATTTTTCAAAGGCGACCGCTGCCAATTCTGACTGTTCTTCGGTTGAATGATTAAGTTCTTTTCGGCTCTCCTGCCATAGTCTCCACAACATTGCCAGGCCCACCAGGGTCAGCGGAATTGCGATTCCAATCGAGAGTGCCAGTAGTCTCCTGCGAATTCCCATTGCTGATAAAAGTATACTGCGCCTTTTCAGCATATGAACATGAATGCGAGAGGAGTCGTGCGACTTTCTGTGGGAGGCAGGTTGGTGAAAGAAGGATGCCCTCTATAAGGGTAAACACCTAGCCGCCGTAAGTAATCCCACTGTTTCACCATCCTCGAGTACTCACTAATATCAGCCGGAACTGCCAGAAGTATCGAAGGCTCGAACGCTATGATGTTTCGGATTAGCAAAAAAGAATATGAAGGGGGCTCGGCGCTGGAAATAGTTGAAGCCTTGCAACGAGACCTGATGGGAGAGCAACACCAACGTCTTTCGCTGAGGCAATTTTTGCTCTGGTCGATGGCGGAATTGGTTGATCGCATACCTGTGCGCGAACTTGATCTGAGTGACAAGTTGAGCAATGAGATGCTGGCGCTCAATTATCTCTATTTGCGAGATGAATACGGTGCGGGTGAACTGTTAGACGCACCGACCATCGACTGGGCGCAGGCTCTATGACTGCGACTGTGGAAAACGCAGGCGTATGTGTTGCGCCTCCATCGATTGTCGTTGAAAGTGATAAACGCGATCGAATCAGAACGCCAAAGCCTTTGCCGAAGAAGGCAGGCCAAGTCGCCGTTGGGTTGGTCTGCGGTTCGGAGCGACCAGCTATGGCGTGTTGCTCATCGCTGAAGAAGTGTTCGGGCGCCTTGAGCGAGGGTTTTGATGCGTTGAGGTCAATCGGAATGCGAAATATTGTCGTCCATTCATTTTCCGCCCTCTTGGTAGTGATTTGCTGCAACCTCGGATCGGCGCAGACTAGCTTCACAGAAGAAACAGAAGGCTACGTGTTTGAACTGCCATCGACTATGTGGCGAGCTTTACCTCGGCCCGATGGCATTCATGGGCACACGGATTTTACCCACGGGCCAGATAGCGATGTCCGACTACGAATTCGCCTGAAGATGGTAGATAAAAACACCTTACCCGAAGCGATCGCAGATCGAGACGAGGAGCGCCGACTTCGTTTTCTACCAGGATTTGTCGATAACAAGAGGGAGCAATTCATCGGCAAAGTAAGCGGTGTCATAACTTCTTACGAATACATCAGAGGAGGAAAACCAGTGGCGGCGCGGGTTTACTATCTAAGAGCTAACACCAGAATAATCTATGTGTTGCGGTTTACGGGGACGCGCGCCGCACTCAAGGAAATTCTCGGTCAAACGGATTCCATTGCCCACAGCTTTCATTTGAGATGACGGGCGTAGCAGAAAGTGCGATTAGCACCGCGCTAGAGCCTTTGTTTCGAGAAAGGCGAAATTCATGAAGAAGAATCTGGCAATGTCCACCGACCACCGGCTATGGCAACGCTATGGCTTAGCCGTGGTTTCTGTGACCATGGCTTTGATGATGGTGTTACTTAGAGAAGGACCGCTGGCGGAGCTGAATATTCGTCTCCTCTTATTGAGCGCTGTGATGCTGAGTTCCTGGTACGGCGGCCTCGGACCTGGAATACTCACCACCCTGTTGGCCGCTTCCGCTATCTACGTCTACCTTCCGCGTCAACATTACTTGGAGATTGCGTTGAACGATTCGGTGCGCCTCATTGAGTTCGTGGTCGCGGCTCTGCTCATCACCTTTCTAAATGACAAGCGGCGCAAAGCCCAAACAGGGGCCGAGCTGGCTCAACGAGAGGCGGAAACCGCTACTCGCGCCAAGGACGAATTTCTTGCGACTGTCTCACACGAGCTGAGAACACCACTATCAGCCGTGATTGGTTGGACAGAGCTTCTGCTGACGAAACAGCTTGATCGAGCTTCCTCTATTAGCGCTCTTCAGACGATTCAGCGCAACGCCAGGAAACAACTAAACCTGATTGAGGATCTTCTCGATGTTTCACGGATAAACGCGGGTCAGTTTCGTCTCGATGTCCATTCAATCGACCTCGCGAACGTGATTGAGGCAGCGATCGACGTCGTTCGTCCAGCCATCGAGGCCAAACATCTCCGTCTGCAAAAGCAGATCGAAAAAAACGCGCCTTCGGTGTCCGGCGATGAACAACGACTCCAACAGGTAATCTGGAATCTCCTATCAAACGCTGTCAAATTCACGCCGGAGAGCGGGGTCATCGAAGTGCGGCTCGAGCATACCAGTACTAACGCCCGGATTATTGTCAAAGACACCGGGAACGGTATGGCCGCGGAATTCCTGCCGCACGTCTTTGAGCGCTTTCGCCAAGGCGAAACAGTAAGGACGGAAAGGTACGGCGGATTAGGACTTGGGCTGGCAATCGCCCGGCATTTGATCGAATTGCATGGAGGTACGATCGAAGCGACGAGTGCCGGTGAAGGTCATGGAGCAGAGTTTACGATTCAACTTCCCCTTGCACACGCAGCCGAGAGGGTGAGCGTGGAACAACACCAGATTGCCTCAATCTCGGCTGGTGTTTAGCGAAAAGGTGGAAGACAGTTATAGTAGAAACGCCCCCAAAGAAATCCGCAGCTGAGCCCCCACCATTTATGCCAGCAACGTCCACAGCGCCTGACATTGCATCCTTGTCGGTTCCCGACACGCTCACTACCCTAAATGTGAATCCCGAAACTGGGCTCACCTTCGCGGAAGTGAACGCTGCGCGACAGGCGCACGGCTATAACGAAGTGGCCGAAACGCACGGCCATCCGCTCCTCGATTTCCTCGGAAAGTTTTGGGGGATTTCCGCGTGGATGCTCGAACTGATCATCGTTTTGTCTGCGGTACTCGGAAAATACTCGGACCTCGTCGTGGTGAGCGCGTTGCTGGTTGTCAACGCCCTATTGAGTTTCATGCAGGAGCGCCGCGCCGCTGGCGTCGTCAGAACACTGCGGCGAAGGTTGCAGGTCAGTGCCCGCGTGCTGCGATATGCGATCTGGCAAGTCATTCCCGCCCGTGAGTTGGTCCCTGGTGACATCATCCGCGCGCGCCCCGGAGACATCATTCCCGCCGACGTAAAAGTACTCACGGGCGCGTTGAGTGTTGACCAGTCGGCACTCACCGGCGAATCGAATGACACCGATAAGGCACCCGGCAAAGTGCTTTCGTCGGGATCCGTTGTCCGCCGAGGCGAAGGCAATGGCGTGGTCATGCTTACAGGTGCGAAGACCTTCTTTGGCCGCACGACGGAGTTGGTGCAGCAAGCGCGGCCTAAACTCCACATCGAAGCGGTCGTGGCCAAGGTCGTCCGCTGGCTGTTCGTGATCGTTGGCGCGCTGCTGGGCGTAGTGGTCGTGCTCTCTCTGATCCGGGGCGTGCCGCTTATGGAGATGGTTCCGCTCGTCCTGGTGCTGTTGATGAGTGCCGTACCGGTCGCTCTCCCCGTCATGTTTACCGTCAGCATGGCCGTTGGTTCAAAGGAACTGACCAAACTCGGCGTGCTGGTCACGCGCCTCAGCGCGGCGGAAGATGCGGCCACGATGGACGTGCTGTGCGTCGATAAGACCGGCACGATCACGATGAACCAGCTGGCCGTCACGGGCGTGATCCCGTTGCGCGCGACTGAAGCCGACACGCTGTTCGCCGGCGCGCTCGCATCGCAGGAAGCCAACCAGGATCCGATTGACCTGGCATTTCTAGCCGTTGCGAAAGAGCGGCACATATTCGACAACCTTCCTAAGGTCGCGCTGGTTTCGTTCATGCCCTTCGATGCAAAAAACCGACGGACAGAAGCAGTGTTGCAGCAGAACGGTCAGCGGTTCCGTGTGATGAAGGGCGCAGTGCGAACCATCGCCCAAGCGTGCGGACTCCAAGCTGCGGAGATCGAGGCGTTGGAGGCGCGAGTCAGCGATTCGGCGCTGAAGGGTTATCGGACGCTGGCGGTAGCACGCGGCCCCGAGACAGGCGCCCCCGCGCTGCTGGGATTGGTGACGCTGTATGATCCACCTCGACCCGACGCCAAGCAACTCATTGCCACGCTCCACGACCTCGGAGTTCCCGTAAAAATGCTTACGGGCGACGCGCTGGCAGTTGCGAGTGAAATCGCGCGAGGAGTCGGATTGCACAACATTCGGCGCGTGGCTGACTTGAAGGCCGCAAGTACCCAACTCGGCAACGAAGCCGTTGACTTGTTGGCGGGCGCCGATGGTTTCGCGGAAGTCTATCCGGAGGACAAGTACATCGTAGTGCAGCACCTGCAGGCCGCTGGGCATGTGACCGGCATGACGGGCGACGGCGTTAACGACGCACCAGCACTGCGTCAGGCCGAAGTGGGCATCGCCGTCAGCACCGCGACCGATGTCGCCAAAGGCGCCGCCAGCGTCGTGCTGACCGAACCGGGACTAACGGACATCGTGGCCTTGGTCGAACAGGGGAGGACGATCTATCAGCGCATCCTGACATGGATCATCAACAAGATCAGTCGGACCATCCTGAAAGCGGCCTTTGTGGCGATCGCGTTTGTGGTGACCGGCAAGTTCGTCGTCTCCGCCTTTGCGATGCTGTTGCTGGTCTTCATGACGGACTTCGCGAAAATCGCTCTGGCCACCGACCATGTGCGACCGTCTCGGAAACCGGAGACGTGGAACATCGGCGGCTTTATCACTGTGTCCGTGGTGTTGGGTGTCGCGATGCTCGCGGAGGCTCTCCTCCTCTTGTGGATCGGCTGGTCGCGACTCGGGTTGGCGACCAACAACAATGCGCTCTATACCTTCAGCTTCTTGACGCTGCTCTATTTCGCTGCCTTTTCCATCGTGTCCGCGCGCGAGCGCCGCTGGTTCTGGGCGACGATGCCCAGCAAGACGCTGGTGGCCGCCCTCATGGCGGATGCGCTGACAGGCACTGTGCTGACGCGCGTGGGTCTGCCAGGACTCATGCCATTGCCTTGGGCGCAGACGCTCGCGATTTTCGCCTTTGCGATGGTCGCGTGCCTGGTGTTCAACGACGCTGTGAAGGTCGCGATGATCAAATGGCGCGTTCCGACCGCCGTAGCGTAGAAGCCGCGTTCACCCGAGAGAACGCGACGGTTTCTCTTGGACAAGCTGCCGAACTAGTTGTATCGCCTCTAACACGTCTTTTGGATTGCTCTGAGGAATCTCATGGCCCACATGTGGCAATACGATTAACCGCGAGTCCTTGATCGCTTCGTGCAAGGGATAGGCCTCGGTCAGCGGATTAACGACCCGATCAGCGTCACCGGTTAGGATTATGACTGGCAGGCGGATGGTCGGATAGCGAATGGAGATTTCACGCAGGTGGTGTTGGCGCGCTTGGTGATCTGCAATGGTGGCTCGTATTGCGGTCGATCTGGCCCAGCAGCTTAGCGCCAGTTTCAGGTATTCTTTTGGGACTTGAGCCGGGGAAAATGCGCGTTCAAGGCCGCACTTGATCTCGTTATGAATATATGGCCTGAGCGCCTTGATCATTATTGAGCCGAAGACGGGAACGTGAACTAGCAGATTTTGAAACGAGAATCCGGCGCGCTCCGGGTATGCGGCTGGGGCGAGAAGAACGATCCCAGACACCTCATCGGGGTACTGCAAGGCGTAGTTCAGCACCAGCGTTCCGCCCCACGAATGACCAACCAGAATTGGCTTGCTGATTCCTAACTTGATCAATGCCTGGTGCAACAGCCGGGCTTGTACTTCAGGAGTGGCCTCCTGATGCGTTGGTCTCTGGCTAAGTCCATGTCCGGGTCGGTCAAACGCTACGGCCCGGAAGTTCCTCGACACGAGATCCGCTACGACGGCGGAGTAGTCCTGGAGAAAGCCGGGGTTTCCATGGATAAGAACGACCGCCTGCCCTGCGCCCTTACTGACATAGTGCAAACGAATTCCCTCGACCGTAATAAATTGGTCGTCAACCGGTTTCCAGCCACACTCATCAATGATTCCAGTTTCACCTCTTAGATTCGTGCCGGTGAAAATGACGAGTAGAACTATCACCCATCCAGAGCGACGTAGAATCCCAGACGACAACGGCTCAGCGGGTTGGGGGTCTCTTGGTTTAGCCATCCTATAGCCTGATTCCCTGGCTGCGGCGGATGATGAGTAGAAGCGAAATGAGAAAAAGCGGGACAGCGATAAGCTGCGACGTCGAGAGCGCTCCGCCGAAAACAAGTCCTCGGTCTGTATCGCCACGGAAGTATTCGAGCAAGAATCGGGCAACGGCATAGAGCAAAGTATAGCTAAGAATGATCTCGCCTTCGAACTTCTTGCGCCGCGACAGCCACGCCAGGAATAGAAATAGCGCGAAGCAAACGAGCGACTCATAGAGTTGGACCGGGTGCAGAGGCACGCCTATAGGCGCACCTCCAATGCGGTAGGCATCGGGATCTGTAAAGGCTATGGCCCAGCGAACATTCGCGGGGCGCCCGTAGTCATCGCCAGCCATAAAACAACCAATCCGCCCTATCGACTGGCCCAGCGCTATGGCCGGCGCGCATAAGTCGGCTGACCGCCAAACAGGCAACTCTGGGTGCCGCCAGAAATAGAACGCGCAGGCAGCAAGAGCGCCGAGGAACCCCCCCTTAAAAATCCCCCGCACTCTCCAATAATGAGAACCACTCAAAGTGCGATGGCTGTGCTAAATATTCCGGCAGGCTGCGAAGGATGAGTAGCAACTTCGCTCCGAGCAATCCGCCGACGATTGCCCAGACTATGAGCGACATCAGTTGGTCCGGCATGAGGACATCGCGCCGCGCCGCACGTACAACCCACCACATCGCCGCCAGGAACGCAACTGCCAACAGTAGACCGAACGTATGGAGCGTAAAATAAGGTGTGACCCAAAGCCGAGGGTGCATTTCAGATCGCTCTCACCGTGGAATTAGTCTCCGGCTCAAATGTCGTAACGCTGAAAACTGAAGAGGTCAGCCTTCAGTGATATCGGCGACCTGCCGACGGTGGCGATACAAGGTCGCGCCGGCAATCAACAGGCCCATCAATCCCATCGCAGCGACCAGGGGAAGCACGTCACCGGTCTTCATTGCTCTCACCCCGGAACTGCCAATCAGCACTGGTGGCAAGATGCCCAGCACGGTACCCGGAACCGTTCCGATCAGGTAATCCTTGAAGCTGATCGAAGTCACGCCAGCACTGTAATTGATTAGTCCGTTAGGAATGATCGGCAGCAGCCTCACAGCAAACATGTAGAACCTGGCTCCTCTCCGCACCTCGGCATCTATCGCTTGCCATCGCCCGATCATCTTTTGGGTAATCCAGGCTTGGCCCAGCGTGCGGGCGAAGGCAAATGACAGTGCGGCAGCCACGATGGCTGCTATCCCAGTCCAGAGCATACCGAACCCTAAGCCGAAGAGGATGCCACCGGTAATATTCAGTGGAGTCGAAGGCAAGAGCAGCGAAGTCGCTACCACATATAGCGCAACATAGACGAGCGGCGCCCAAAATCCGGTTGGGCGAATGAGAGACTGAACTCGCGTGGGATTAAGCCATCCCAACGAGTATCCGGCCAAAGCAGCCAGAGCAAGGCAGACGATCGTCAACAAGAGAATGTTACGCTTCATTTTCGACATAGAGCTTTCTGAGCGGACTAGTGGGCAGCGAGGAACCTCGCGCGTGGGAGGCTAAGGATTGCGACAGTCGCGCCCATAGCGCATCGGCATTCGGCGGAACCACCTGCACGCTTCGAAGTTTGCGACCAAGCGTGATAATCACGGTGAGTTCAATCCGCAGCGAATCACACGGAATACACTCTCGCAGATGCAAACCAAGCGACAATCGCTGAGCATCATCAAGTGAAGCGTCGAGGAACTCACTAAGCATCTCTTCGCAGTTCTTGCAATTCATCGTGCTCAGTGCTTCGGGCAGAAGATCGATCATCCTTCAGGAACGGAACGGGCTTGAGCCGCAAACGTCAGTGTGTTTGCTACAAAGTACCCAACTTACAGGTTCGAACGGTATTTCAACAGAGTGTTATCACTCACAGTTTTTGGGTGTTTACCCTCTGGCGAGTTTTTGAGAATTGATCTTGCTGGTGCTTTCCTGGAATGCCACGGCTAGAGGCGTTTAGCTGAGGAGGAGCAGGTAACGTGGTTGGGCATCGCGACGAATCCTCTATTTAGTCTCATGTACCCAACGCTGCTTACCATCCGGCGCAATCGCATGCAGATTGTAGTTAGGTCCCGTAACGTAGACAGTTCCGTCCGCGCCGACAGAGGGCGATCCGAGCGCGCCCTGACTGACTTGATACTTCCACAACTGGTGACCGTCCAAGCGATCAAACGCATAGAGCACACCGTCGTCGCCCGCTTCAAATACGGCGTTCGGCCCAATGGCAATCGGCAAACTGTTCTGTTCCGGATACGGAACAGCTACGTCCCACAACAGGTGATTGCTGTCGAGCGCAAAAAGTATTGTCTTGCCCGTATTCTGACCAGTCAGTTGAGTCGCTAATCCAAATAGTTTGCCACCCGAACGGGCCGCCAGGAAATCAATACCAAGGTCACGAGAAGCCGACCCGTCTCGTCTTACGATTTCGTCAGGAAGAGACAACGTCCATTGTTCCGAGCCATCAGTCCGTAGCGCTCGGATCTTTCCCTGTGCGTCAGCAACATAAACGTCGTTATCCGCGGCAGCGCTGGGTGGCACACTGACCAAAGGTCTGCCTGAATGCGGCGCGGCGCAGCCGGTCAGTACCAGCACAAGACCAGCCAGCAGAGTTGCTTTGAGTGCGTCTTTTTTCACCAGAGAATCATCCCCAACAAAAATCTCAAGATCCCCGCCCCTATAATCACCCAGAAAGGATTGGGCCGAAAACGTACCAACACGATCGCCGCGACCACCGCCATCGAGATTCCGATCGAAGTGTGAATACCCGCGCGACCAATACTCCAGGCGGCGGCGATTAACAATCCCACCACCGCCGGGGTTACACCGCGCAAGAACGATTGCGCTACTTGATTATTACGAAAGCGGCGTAGGCTTGATCCGGCCGCAATAGTCATGAGGAACGAGGGCAGAAAAATGCCGATCGTGGCCACGAGCGCCCCGAGTGTGCCCGCCACTCGATAGCCAATAAATGTCGCACTAATCAAGACAGGACCAGGCGTGATCTGTCCCAGAGCCGTCGCGTCCGCGAACTCCTGGTGCGTCAGCCAGTGATGGGTATTCACTGCTTCCGACTCAATCAGCGGGATCATGACGAAGCCGCCGCCGAAGGTGATCGAGCCAATCCGCAGGAAGACCGCGGCGATGGTAAGCAGGAGTCCAATCTTTACGATGAATGGCAGTGCCAGAGCCAAGGGAACTATGGATAGAGATCGGTCCTTGGTGGAGGATTGGTCCCTGCCGTTACTTGCGATATCGTCGTCCAGGCTTGAGCGATCGCGTTTGACTACCTTCAGCACCCGCTCGACGACAGGTGCATGCAGCAAGTAGCTTCGCACGGGCGGTTGCGCGCCGGTTTCGTTCCCGCGTTCGCGTCTCCGGGAAGTGAGACGTGAAACGATGCGCCGGCGGCGCCGCGAGGATGCCGTGCGGACGCGATGCCAAAACTCAAGTGAGACCTGGAACGGTTTCTCAACAACAGAATCAATAAAGATGCCGACAACGCCTGCGGCTAGCACTACTTCAATAACAGTCGCGCCGACGATGACGACGGTGAGGCAAGCCAGCACCCCGACGACCCATTGCCATCGTTGGCCCAGCGTGTTCTTACCCATCCGCCACGCTGTGACGACGATAAGCGCCACGAGGGCCGCATTCAATCCGTGGAAGAGTCGATCCGTATTAGGAAAATGACGCAGATGGCGGTAGAGAATCGCCAGGCCGATCATCAACAAGGTAGAGGGTAGAATGAAGCCTGCCATGGCGACGCTGGCTCCCCGCCACCCCCGCATTTTCAAACCAACGTATGTCGCAACATTACCAGCTGCTGTGCCCGGTAAGCTCTGAGCGAGTGCAAAACCTTCAGCAAACTCGATGTCAGTCAGCCAGCCACGCTTACGGACCGTGAGCGTTCTGACTTGCGCGATCACTGCCAGTCCACCGCCGAACCCCACCAGACCGATTTTTAAGAAAGACAAAAAGAGACCGCCAAGGGTAGCGGTGTGTGAGATGCGCTTTATTTCTCTTTGACCATAGCGAACCCGGGCCCGCATCTTGCGCGCACGTACCTTGATCTTACCTACCCTTTTCCCTGATTGCGCTGGCACTTTCTATGGGGAGTCTATCACATCATATTCGGGCCGGCAGGCAGATCGAACCAATCGATAGCATATGGACCAACGAAGCTATACTCTAATACCCTTCTTTATCTTCCAAGCTAACCTTGCCGCGGAAAAAGCGGTAAAGGAAAACGAAATATCCGATTGCCAGAGTGATCCCAACGAGCCACCAAACCAATCCGACTCGCATGCTGTAGTCACCCGTCTTGGCATTAAAGATCGTCAAACTATAGGCGGGATCGGTGCTCGCCGGTAGCAGGTAAGGGTACATAGCAAAAGCCGCACCTCCGAGCATGGCCACGATGTAACCGGTCGAAGAGAGAAATACTGCGCGGTCGTTTCCTTTAGCGCGAAAGTAGAACATGGAGATGAGCGTGACGACGACCAGCAAAGGGATGATCCACCCCCAGGCGCGCAGTTTAAAGTTGTCCATCACTTGTGGGCGAATGTAGAGAGTCGCGAGCAAACTCAAGACCGTCATCAACGAGAGCGCCCACGAGCCCTTTTGCGTAAGGCGCCGCGCGCGCAGTTGCACATCGCCCTCAGTCTTCATGGCCAAATAATTTGCGCCATGCACAGTCAGAGTAATCATTGCGAGTACCCCAGTCAGCACTGTGTACCAGTCGAGAATTCCTGGCGAAGGGCCAACTCTGAAATTGGTCCATAGAGCTTCAAAGAAATAGCCGTCCTTATTGAGCGGGACTCCCCGTATGACGTTGCCAATCGCCGCACCCAGGAAGATGGTCAGCAAAAGACTGGAGAGCGTAAACACGAAATCGCAAAACGATTGCCACAGCGCATTGTCGACGTGCGAGCGCAACTCGATGCCAACCCCGCGGAGCATCAGTAGCCACAACACCATCATCAGCGGCAGGTAAAAGCCACTGAAACTCGATGCGTACAAAAGAGGAAATGCAAAAAAAAGGGCGCCACCCGCAGCCAGCAGCCACACTTCATTACCATCCCAGACCGGTCCGATGCTTCGCAGCACCAGTTGGCGCTCCTCGGAAGTTCTGGCGACCAACGGACTAATCACTCCCACCCCGAGATCAAATCCGTCGAGGACCACATAGGCGACCAGCATCAGAGCAACCAAGACAAACCAGTTCGTTTCCATCACTGAGCCTCCTTTTGTGAAGGCCCAACTCCCTGCGCAACTAGATTGCCACCTAAGGTCGTTACTCCGTTCTGCGATGTCATGAGCTTCGGTCCGTGGTCCACCTCCCTACCGATCAGGAACAGATACATGACCCCCAAGACCAGGTACATCCCCATGAATCCGATCAAGGTGAACAGACCATTCCCTGCTGAGACCGTCGGCGAAGCACCCTGCGCTGTTCTCATCAAGCCGTACACCAGCCACGGTTGGCGACCAACTTCCGCGGTAATCCAGCCGGCTGTATTGGCGATGAACGGAAACGGAAAACTCAACATGAGAATCCATAACATCCAGCGGGCATCAAACAACTTCTTCCGCCAAAGAAGAAATACGGCCCCCAACATGATGGCGATAAACAGTGTTCCCAGCCCGACCATGATGTGATAGCTGTAATAAAGCAGCGGAATATTGTCCGGCCACTGGTCGCGAGGAAATTCGTTCAAGCCCTTGACGGTTGCTTCCCAGCGCCGGTGAGTAAGAAAGCTGAGCATCCCGGGAACGTAGATGGGATTGTCCAATTTTTGTGCGGCTGTATCCGGCTGGCCGATCAAAACAATCGACGCACCTGACTCACTTTGAAATAGCCCTTCCATCGCAGCCAGTGTGACCGGTTGATAATTGGTCACCAACTGGCCTTGCCGGTCACCGGAGGGAAAGATCTGAAAGATTGAAGCAATGACCGCAACGATCACGCCCGTCTTCACGAAGAGGCGACCGAACTCTGTGTGCTTGCGGGAAAGCAGGTAGAACGCACCGAGCGCAGTCACCACGAAAGAGCCGGTGATCAGTGCCCCTCCCATGTTATGCAAGTATTGCCAGATGGCCCAGGGATTGAACAGGAGCAACCAGAAGCTGTTGAGCTGCACTGTGCCGTCAGCCGCTAGGCTATATCCGACAGGGTGCTGCATCCAGGCATCCGTCGCGATGATGAAATAGCCCGAGAGCCAAGCTCCCACAAAGACCATGAAGGCAGACAGCCAATGCCACTTTGGTCCGATGCGCTTCTCGCCATATAGAAACAGTCCCAGAAAGGATGATTCCAGAAAGAAGGCGAAGACCCCTTCCATCGCCAGGGTAGTCGCGATCACTCCCCCCGAGAATTGCGAAAACTTCGCCCAGTTCGTCCCGAACTGAAATTCCATCGGGATGCCGGTGATCACGCCAAAGAGAAAGCTGAGCGCAAAGATCTTTGCCAGAAAGCGCGCGGCCTGGTTGTAGCGCTCCTCTTTCTTCCAAAGCGCCAGAGACTTGAAGATGACAATCAACGGCGCCAACCCCATCGTGAGCTGCGGGAAGAGGTAGTGAAAGGTCACCGTAAACGCGAATTGCAAACGATCGATGGTCAGTGCGTTATCCATACCCATCCATTCTATGCAGGATTGGTGGTGCCTGGCGACTCATGAGCGTCAATGGAATTGGCGACGTCTGATGTCTTCCGCTTTGGATCGTGCTGACCTTCTGTGAGCGGCTTCAGTCAGTGTCGCTTCAATCTCTCTCGAAGGCATCAGATCAAAGTAGTTCGAGACAATTCTATCCACGGCGCGATCAGGTAGTGCCATTTCGGTATCACCGTCGAATCGAGAGACGCGGGCGCGGTGACCGAATCGACTCAGCCGACTCTACGAAAGTCGGGCCATCGTTGAGCTGTGTCCACCCCCTGATAGATGACGTGGTCATTGCTGGCGAGGATCCGTTCGGCTAGTCGGCCGGTGCCGCATCCGAGTTCGTAAACGAACCGAGCGCGCTCAAAATCGGCATGGCTGAACAACTCATCGATCGCCGGATCTTTGTAGAACGCTTGAGTGTCCAGCCAACCACCGAAGCGATCGTAAAGCGCGCTAATCTGCGCTAGAGTAGCCAAATTTTCGGGTGACTCAGGACACATTGCGCGTGCGTCTAGCGGTGGCGCCTGGCTCAAGCAGTCCAGGCTACAGCGTGAGGCGTCTTCATACGGAAACGGAAGTGGCTGGTTTTGCCGGCAGCAAAAGTCGGTCAATAGCATGAATAATGCCGTTCCGTGCCTCGATATCTGCCTGGAGCAATCTTGCCCCACCAATCCTCAATTCGTCGACGTTGCTAATAACAAGTTCTTCGCCATACGCCGACTTCGCTCCGGACAGATCCCTTAGTTGAGACGACATGATCTTTCCGGAAACCGCATGATGGCTAAGCATCAGTGCCAGGATTCCCTGGTTTTCCGCTTGTAGAAGTTGATTGATCGTCTGGGCTGGAATAAAAGCGAAGGCTATATCAGCAGGTGCAAAGAGCGTATACGAAGTTGCACCTTTGAGCCTGCGTTCCAGCGGAGATCCTTCCACCAAGCGTAAAAAGGTCCCAAAAATTCCACTCCGGATCGCAGTGTCGATAAGATTGAGTGGTTCCCTCACTGGTTCTACCTCCGAAAAGTTCAGTACGTTGCGTTTAGAAGCCAGCTTTCCTCTTTCCGGTTCACCGACAGGCCACGCTTTAATGGTGTCTTTGCTTAACGGCCATTTCGTTCCTCGAGAGAAACTCAAGCACCGCCTCATTGAAATCTGTTGAGTCCGCAGTTTGAAGCCCATATGACGTACCCGAGAGGGTCAGAAGTTCTGAGTTGGGTACACACTTTTCGAGCTGGCGGATGATTGCGTGGTAGAGGCGTGAACTCGACTCTCCTGCAATAAGGAGTGTCGGTGTTTTGATGTTTAGGGCGCTGCTACGATCCAATTCTGTTGGTTCAAAGTATGTTCGCAACATTGGCCCGAGGGTATGACCATTCTCGTTGACCACTAACTGAACCTCGCTCGACAGATCGTCATAGCCATCTTTGCCGAGAGCGATGTTGACATACTCTCGAACCGCTAATTCCTGCTCTGCGTTTTCAGTTAACTTCTGGACCACGTTTAAGGCGATGCCGTGAAGTCTCAATGAGACCCTGTCCTGCGGATGAGATATCATCGAGAACAAACTCGGCTCAGCCAGAACTAAACTGCTAACCATTTCGGGTCGTTTCAACGCGAGCACCGCAGCGACCGCTCCGCCATAGCAATGTCCAACCAAGTGGGCGGGTCCCAGCTGTAGTGCCTCAATTAGCGCAATGAGATCGTCCACATGCCCGCGATGTGTGTAGTCTGTTGCCTCATCGGCCGGTAGGTTTGGTTGGTGATATCGTCGACTGTAGGAGATGACGTGATATTGCTGCGACAGTGCGGCGAACTGCGAAGACCAAATCCGATAATCGCCGAGGGCTCCATGCACGAGAATTACGAGGTCACCTGTTCCCCGTTCTGAATAAGCTAAATCGCCTTCGTTAATTCTTACTTGCTTCAGATGTGACACTGTGGGACTGACGACCTCCGATCCGGCCTCATTACCTGCTGGATCAGGAGCGTTTGAGGGAAGACGATTTTGGGCTCTTCGGTTCATCATAGTTTGTTCGGTACCGTGAGGCTCCGTATGAGACAGCCAGAAAGCTCCCTCGTGCATGAGCCCAAGAGCCCTCTTGAAATGTGACGACCGGTAATCTTATGAACGACCCCAGCCCGTTTTGACCGCGTTACCACCCACCCGCTATAGGTAATTTCACTCATGAAAGAAAGAAGAATGCGTGCTTGAAGGAACCATGCCTCTGAGGGCTGCGGATATTTTCGCAAGCGCCACGCAACCAGCGATGTCTGGACTCAGACGCCAAGGACAATACAAAGGTACCTTGAAGGCACGAAGCTTGCTCTGTGTGTTAGAGCACAGACACCAAAATCCAAGCGGGAGAGAATCGAGGGTTTTGTAATTGCTGGGCAGCCTTGACTAGCCAAATTCCAGGCAACCGACGAGAGGACGAGATTACGATATGAGAGTGAACACACGCACATTGTTGCCATTTACAGCCATCATGCTTGTTCTCCTAATTCCTTCCGCAGCTTGGGCGCAACACAAGCACAAACACGACGGGCAGAAGAAGGCCGGCATGGCAGGCATGGAGTCGGAGATGTCCATGATGATGAGATCGCCTCATCACCTGCTGATGACGGCCCACATGAAGAGTATGTCTGGGTTCGCGAGGGCACTCCGTGATCAGGCAGTGAGGCCTAAAGCTCTGGACGTTGAATTCGCACGCGCAGCTGTTGCCGAGCTAAGGCATAACCTTGATGCAATGGAGGCCATCCACCAAACACACATGCAGGCGATGAGCGCTGAGATGAAATCAAAGATGCAGATGATGGAAAAGATGGATAAGGACCGCTCAATGGTGAAGGACCAGGTCGGCGCGCTTGAGACGGACGTGCTGGCCGATAAGCCGGACTCTAAGCAGGTGGCAGCACACGCTAATACTCTGCTCAAACACTTCGGAATGATGTCGAAGATGCATGGTGGAAGCAAGGCAGGTAAGAAGATGGCGATGAAGAAAGAGATGAACATGAAGATGTAAGCCCCAGTGCCAGTCTTGCTGATCTTCGGGAAGCAGCACACAGCTGCAGTTGGAGAAGCAATAACACCGTCAACTTTGGAAGGAAATATCAATGACAACCACTGAAATCGAACTGGCGCCGGCGAGCGATGCAACTCTAAGCACCGGCACTGACATGAAAGCGCTGGTCTATCACGGCCCGGGCGAGCGCGCCTGGGAGAATAAGCCGCGCCCGGCCATCCAGCACCCGAGCGATGCCATCGTGAGGATTACTACCTCGACGATTTGCGGAACCGACCTTCATATTCTGAAGGGCGACCTTACAGCTGTAACCGATGGGCGGATTCTCGGGCACGAGGGCATTGGGGTAGTCGAGCAGGTAGGACCTGGGGTCTCGGAGTTCCACGTAGGAGACAAGGTCATCATCTCGTGCGTTAGCGCCTGCCTGAAGTGCGACTTCTGCAAACGAGGCATGTATTCCCACTGCCGCCATGGCGGCTGGATTCTCGGTTACACCATAGACGGAACTCAGACGGAGTTCGTGCGGATTCCCCACGCCGATGGCAGTCTCTACCACTTCCCCGCCGACGCCGATGAAGAAGCCATGGTAATGCTCAGCGACATTTTGCCGACAGGTTTTGAGTGCGGTGTTCTGAACGGGCAAGTGAAGCCTGGGGACTCGGTCGCCATCGTCGGCGCGGGGCCCGTGGGACTCGCGGTTTTGCTGACGGCGCAATTCTATTCACCAGCGGCGATCTTTATGATCGATTTGGACGACAAGCGTCTGGCGGTCGCCAAAGAGTTTGGCGCTACCACGCTGATCAATAGCTCGGATGCACGCGCCGCGCAACGCGTGCTGGATCTGACTGAAGGGGCCGGAGTCGACGTGGCCATCGAGGCCGTTGGGGTCCCAGCTACCTTCGATATCTGCCAGGCCATTGTGGCGGCCGGCGGACGGATCGCGAACGTGGGTGTCCACGGTAAACCGGTTGAGCTACACCTTGAGAAACTTTGGGACCGTAACATTGCGATCACCACCCGGCTGGTGGACACGGTAACAACGCCGATGCTGCTGAAGGTCGTGCGCTCAGGCAAGCTGCAGCCAGGCAAGCTCGTGACGCATCGCTTCGCAATGAACGACATCATGAAGGCTTACGACACGTTTGGAAATGCAGCCAAAGAGGGCGCACTCAAGGTGGTGCTCACGAATAGTGCTTCTGCTTGATTGACCCATCTTCTGGTTATGGAAAGTATGAGCAACAAACGCCTGGTCATCGTCGGCGGTGTCGCCGGCGGGGCCAGCGCGGCGGCCCGCGCGCGACGACTGTGCGAGGCCTGCGAGATCATCATGTTCGAGCGCGGCCCGCACGTGTCGTTTGCCAACTGCGGCCTGCCGTATTTTGTCGGCGGTGAAATTGCCGAGCAAGACAGCCTGCTGGTGCAAACCCCCGAGAGTCTTAAAGCACGGTTCAATCTCGACGTGCGCACCAAAACCGAAGTCATCCGCATCGACCGCTCGGCCCGGCGCATCCAGGTGCGCGAGCGGGAAACCGGCCGCGAATACGAAGAAGCCTACGATGCACTGTTACTTTCCACCGGCGCATCGCCACTAAAACCACCCATCCCCGGAATCGAGCACCCAAACCATTTCGTGGTGCGGAACATCTCCGACGTTGAAAAAATCATGGCGTGGTCAAGAGATTGCCAGCGCTGTCGCGCCGTCGTAGTCGGCGGCGGTTACATCGGACTCGAAATGGCTGAGCAACTGCGGCACCGCGGGTTCGATGTCACGGTGGTGGAAGCATTGCCCCAGGTCATGGCGCCGCTCGACCCGGAAATGGCTGCCTGGCTGCACGCGGAGTTGCGTACCAATGGCGTCGCCCTGCATCTGAACGATGCCGTTGCATCGTTTGAGCCGCCCTCGGAGCGCGAGCCCGCCCGCGCTTCCATCGTGGTGCTGAAAAGCGGTCAACGATTGCCCGCCGACTCTGTCGTGCTTGGGTTGGGTGTAAGGCCTGAAACTGGTCTGGCTAAAGATGCCGGTTTGGAAATCGGCAAACTGGGGGGCATCCGGGTCAACGAATACCTGCAGACCAGTGACCAGCACATCTGGGCGGTGGGCGATGCCATTGAGGTGCGGGATGGAGTCACGAACCAATGGGCCCTGATTCCGCTGGCGGGCCCGGCGAATCGGCAGGGTCGCATTGCCGCCAACAATATCCTCGGCCGTCCCTCCCGCTATGAACAGACCTGGGGCACAGCCATCCTGCGGTTGTTCAATCTCGCCGCCGGTTGCACAGGTGCAAATGAGAAATCCCTCCGTCGGGCGGACATTCCTTTCCAGGCGATTCATCTTCACCCCAGCTCTCACGCTGGCTACTACCCCGGCGCGGAACCCATCGCGCTGAAGATTCTGTTCGCACCTGACTCGGGCAAACTACTCGGTGCACAAGCCATCGGCCATGAAGGAGTGGACAAACGCATTGACGTGCTGGCCACCGCGCTCAAGGCCGGCATGACCGTTCACGACCTGGCCGAATTGGAACTGGCCTACGCGCCGCCATACGGATCGGCGAAAGACCCGATCAATCTTGCCGGCATGGCCGCGCAAAACGTGCTGGCAGGTGACGTGGCGCTGGCACAGTGGAACGAAGTTGCTTCGCTCGATCCCGCTACGACGCTGCTGTTGGATGTCCGCCGCCCCGACGAACGCGCGCTGGGGTTCATTCCCGGTTCGACCCACATTCCCCTGGATGAGCTGCGCGCGCGACTGACTGAGTTGCCGCGCGAGCGCGAAATCATCGCCTATTGCCAGAGCGGCCAGCGCTCCTACAACGCAGCGCGCATCCTGAGTCAACACGGCTTCCGCGTACGCAGCCTGACTGGTTCGTATCGCACATGGAAAAGCGCCCAACCACACGAAGAATAATCTAGTGTTTTCCTTCAGACGCCACTCGAGAGCTTCACTAACGTCTTAAGGTCGAGACACAATGGCAAGGTCCGCGAAGTGAGGTCGTTGTGAGTTCTGCTTCAAACCTAACTCAAGGTGAGAAACATATCGCTACGCCAACCTGTTCGTATGTTCGCTAACACACAAAGAGCAGCCCGGCAACGTTATAGGTTGGGTAACGGTGAAGGACGAGGTCATCGACGCGAGCCGGCTCAAGTCCTCTACCGACATAAATGCTCGCCAATTCTGCTCGCTCGGATTTGTCTTGAGTAGCCAACTGATAGCGCACGACGCTCTGGAGGCCCACGCTCGGGATGAACTCGGTATTTTGGAACTCCAACGCGCACGCCCAGTGCAGGCTGCCTTGGCGTCGGCGGGATCTTTCTCCGTCGGAGCAGCCATGCCGCTTCTGAGCGTGCTTCCCACTTCCCCAGGAAAGGTCCCAGCTGTTGTGATCGCAACGTCTCTCGTCTTCCTGGCTAGCTTGGGGTGGCTCGCGGCTCGCGCAGGAGGCGCTAAGGCCACAGTCGGTGCCCTCCACGTGACGTTTTGGGGCGCGCTTGCTATGGCGATCACATATGGGGTCGGTGCGCTCTTCGGTGCGGTTGTGTAAGCTCAGATTGAGACCAATCCAGTACTGCAGAAGCTAACCACTCCGGCTTTCCTCAATCAGGCATTACCGATCGATTAAGACCTTTGGCACCTCGCCGGGTTTGGTGCTCCTGTGTGGCTCAAACCCTACTTGAAGTCATACGCGAAGCCGACGTGGACACCCACCCGCGGGCTGGCCGGGAAGCGACCGGCAAGTACACCGAAAGAGTCACAGAAGATGTGTGTTATGGGACGCTCTATATAATTATTGTTGAGAGGCGTCGGGCCGCAAGTATGCAGACGCGGCCAACCAGCCACGACTTTTTAGAATCGCTCTGAGGAGGTGCCACACTGTGTCGGCAAGATAGGAGATTTATCCGCCTCAGGGAGCTTGACTTAGCGCATCTCGATCGGGCATTTCTTTTCTGCAATTAGCCGTTTTTTGTAAGACTTCTTAATTTTTACCCAGTCTATATTGTGTTTCTTAAGCAGTTTCTGAAGGTGCTTTCCAGATAGAGGTTTTTTCATCCTCCCAGGCAATAATTGGTTAGAACCCGCGTTTATTCTTTTAGCGACATTCGTTAGGGTTAGTGCACCAATTGTCTTAATCTCTGGAAGTACATGATTGAGTGCTGCTTTCAGAGTGTAGGCGTCCCAAATTTCGTTCCTACCATCCTTTAATGGCAAATCGTCCAGTTCGCTATCTAAGAAGGCGTCGTCGATTAAGGCGGTAAGTTCGGCTCGTGACATAGGCGTGCCTTTGGCAGCAAACTTGGCTTGCAGAGTGAGGATATCGGTTATTCCGTAAAGCCAATCAGGTAGATGCTTCTCAACGAATGCTTCAAATAGGCGGAGGACGGGGGCTTGCGAGACCAGGTCAGGGGACTCGAATTGTTGGCTGTATTCTAAAACTCTGTTTGCATCTTCTCGATGAATATCGATGACATGTGAAACAAAGGCCGACTTCTCCAGAAGCTCGTAGAAACCCGCCTTTGTAAATCCAGAGTTGCCATTTAGGTGTAACAGGAACAGTCCATCTGGGCTACATCGCCTCTTTCTATATTTCGTCCTTTGGAGACGCCTCATGCTTATTCTCGAATGAGATGGATTCCGATTTGGGCGATCACGGTCGGACCGAAAAACGCGATATGAGGAAACGCCCGCCAAAACATCCTAATGTTCAGCGGGCGTTTAACTTTCTTGTTTTACTTCACGACTTTAATTCCCCATTTTAGGAGTTTAATTCCCATTTTAGGAGTTTAATTCCCACTTCACGACTTTGATTCCTCTTCACAGCATGGGCCACTAGAGTTGACACACCGGTTTTTGCTCAGACACAGACAACCGATAAAAAGGCGCAAGATATGGCCGGCATCGAGAAGCTCCACACGCAGGAGATAGCCGCTACTCTGTCGCGAGATACAGTTGCCCTGACGGATTTGTGGACCGATGACGCGGTGCGCCTGATCCAGGGCCGGCCCACGGAGGTTGGCAAAAAAGCTATTCGAGAGAGCAACGAACGCTGGTCCGCTCTCCCAGGTGTCAAGGTGCTGAGTTACGTTCCAGAAACGAAGGACTTGGCGATACTCGACGGCTGGGCGGTCGAGTGGGGCTACATCACTGGTTCGTATGTTGAGTCGCCGGGTGGTGAGGCGAAGCAAATTAGTGGCACGAGGCTGATGGTCCTGAAGAAGATGCCGGACGGCAGCTGGAAATGCTTCCGCGGAATGGGCGGCCCGACGTTCACAGCCCCGTTGGGAGGGCAAGCGGTCCAGGTGCCGGCCGCGTCGGCTGGACGTACCACAGGGGGCAGCGCCGCGGACCTGGCCGCCATCGAGAAGCTCCGCCAGCTGGACATCTCCGCGACGGTGTCGCTAGATCCTGTGGCGCTGACGGCTGCTATTACCGATGACTTCGTGCGTATTGGACCCGTTCCGCCGGCAGAAGTCGGCAAGCAAGAGATCTTCGCGTTCTACCAACGCCTGACCGCTAACAAAGACCTCAAAGTGCTGAGCTACGTCCCGGAATACAAGGAATTGATTTTTCTGGATGGTGGCTGGGCAGTCGAGTGGCGTCCGTACACCGTCTCGTTTATCACATCGCCGGGCGGTGCGCCGGTGCACCTTAGTGGCAGGGTGCTCATCGTGTACAAGAAGATGCCGGACGGCAGCTGGAATGTCTTCCGCGTCGCGGGGATCACCGACTGAGTGAGTTGCACGACAGGTGGAGTTGACTGACACGCCGCCGAACAACAACTCGTTGCAGGTGAGCGCGGGATAGCACCTTTCTCAACTAGCTTTGTCCGGCGCTGGTTGCGTGTCACCGCCGCGCCACCTGAACTCAATCGTTAGGCGACTCGCGCACACTATAACTGATTATGCCTCTCGGCTGGCACATAAGCGTTTATCGGCAGCAGAACGACGGCACAGCTCCAGCATCGTTCGGAGCAGCACACGGCACCCGTTTAGTAGTCTGGCAGACCGGACTCGGCGGGCTGAAGTGGCTCGATGCGCTGGTCAAAGAACAAAAGGCAATCGACCTCGGCGGAAACGGCTACCCGATGGAATACACTGCTCAGGCAAGCCACATCATTCCGCACATCAGCGACGAACCTCCCGAAGCAAAAGCGGTTTGGAGTTTTGACGCCGGAGACATTATTCTTCCAGGATGGCAAGGCAAGACCACCAAAGAGCCAGACGCGATGGATGCTTGTCGTCCCGACGAGTGGCTCCTAATCCAAGCGTGGGACGAGAGCTAATGAATCCGAATCGAAGGCGACTGACACGCTTTCACATGTATCGGGAATCTCCCACAATAGAGCCATGACCATTCCATTCGAACCGACACGTTCCTACGTCTACAAGGCCGCGCGATACGAACTGCTACCGCGGATAGCGGAGATAGCCCGCGACTTCGGGGACGAGCCGTTCCTCCTCCGCGAGATTTCCAAGCGATTGCTTGCGGAGACTTACACACCGGAACAATTGGAAATTCGCATCAAGAAGGCCGAGTCGGACCGGACGGAGAAGGTGAGCGCAATCTTCGGGTTCTATATCCCATTTCTTGCCGAGAACCTGCGAGTCTTCGAAAACCTCGGCGGTGGGAAGTTTAGGAACATCTCGATCGACGAGGAACTGGCGGAAGCGGATGCCGTCGCCACCGACGTCGAATCGGACGATTCGGGCATCATCTACGCCTATTCCTTCCCCTCCATAAAGAAGAATGACGGCAGATTCCCCATCAAGATCGGATTGACCACGACCGGCGATACCAATGCTAGAGTCACGCAGCAGTGCAAACAGACTTGCTGTTTCGAGTACCCCATCGTTCTCAAAACATGGGAAGTTCTGCGGGTTGCTGCTGTTGAGGATGCAATTCATTCAACGCTGGAAGCACGAGGTTCAAAGCGCCAGGCACCTGGAACCGAATGGTTCGACACGACGGTCGACGAGATCGAAGCCATCGTGAAGTTCGTTCAGCCGACGGCACTGGCCACCCCTCTTTGAAACAACCGTCGCCTAACAATGGCATGCAGCGGACGCGCAAATAGCATGTCTCTCATGCAAGGCTTGTCGCTGGCGGCGGTTCGTGCGCGCCGCTGATGCCCAGCGTTATGTGTCTTCGCTTCTCGTGGCTTAAGCAATCATGAAACGTACCTGGAAAATTCTGCTCGTCATCATATGCTCAATACTCTTGGCTCTGGTTTTCACGCACTTCTTACATCGACCATCGAATAAGATTATCGCCCAGTGGAAGCAGTCTGAGTCCGTCAATTACAAATCCTTCGATCCCTATTTCTTGTCGATCATAGAACGCGATGTCAATTGGACCTATTTCCCGTTGAATTGGGAGCGTCATTACGAAATATACGTCGGAGGTGAAAGTGGTATACCAGGATACGGACACTTCATTGAATTTTCCTTCCATCCTGGCTTCGATGACGTCGACGTCGCCACGCACCTAAAGAAATCAATCGTAGATTGGTCTGACGCTGGTGTTACTTTCAAAGAGGCATCAGGCCACATCCTATTTATTCCTAAAGATATGTTCATCGGCGGCAGGTAATGGAAAATATCTTCATCTGCGAAGCGCCACATAACAAAGCCTTGCAGCTGACGGCGCGACAGCATGCTTCTCAAGTAGCCTTTTCCCGTTCAGCTTGGATGCTGATCGCGCGCCGCAGCTGAAGGCCGACGTTGGGCTGCTAGTTGAGATTTAGGGAAATACGATGAGACTTACAATGATCTTTCTGTGGTGCATTTCAATTACCATAGTTTTGCCAAGTTTCAGCATTCTAGCCACAGGTCAAACGTCTAAGAGTTTACAAGCAAAGTTCGGTGCTCCTGCAAAGAGCGCTGATGCTCTTGAGTTGTACGAGATCGTCCCGAAAATACAGATGACTGTGAAATATGCCGCCAGCGGGGAAGCTTGTGAGGTGGAGATCCGTCAAAAGCCGCTGTGGGGCGCCGATCATCTTGATATGGATAAGAAAGTTGGAAATATCATCGCAGATATTATTCCACTGTCTAAACGGGGCAAGCGAATCCCTAACGGTTATGGCATTTTTCAAAATTGCATCACCTCACACAATGATGAATACGAAAAGGTGATGATAACTTATTTCAACGAACCCTGTGGCGATTCATACAGAGTTATTACGGTGCGGTGGAAAAGACGATTATGCACCTCCTTACCAGCGTCGCAGCCCAACAAGCGCTTGCAGCCGACGCCTCGATAGTATGCTTCTTAAGATGATTCCTCGCGATGTAGCTTGAATGCCTGCGCTCGGCGCGGCTGAAGCGCGGCGTTGGGCTGCTTCGTTAACATTCATGGCTGTCTCAACGTCTTAGTACCATGAAACAAATCTCAATATTGCTGCTGACTTGTAGCTTAGTGCTTCTCTCAAATGTAATTAACCAGAATCATGTTTCGGCCCAAAAAATCTCAGCCGTTCCGGTTGACGTTGAGATCCCCCTGGCTCCAACTCCTGTTAGAGCCAATGGCAAAATGCATCTGCTGTATGAATTACACGTCACGAATTTCCGCGCCAAGAGTCTTGAGCTAACCCGCGTTGAAGTCCTCAAGGATGGTGCGAATACTTCGTTACTGGCAAGTTACAAGGATGCGGAACTCACTAGCCGACTCGCACGCCCTGGTGCGACGTCCGATTTGACGGAGAAGCGGCTCATTGGCGGCGGGATGCGTGCAGTTGTGTTTCTCGAACTCATATTTGACACCGAAGCCGACGTACCACGCGGCCTACGCCATCGCCTTTTTTTCAAGCCAGATGACCCTAGAGTAAATGATGAAGAGATGTCTGTTGAAGATGCCGTTGTCGTGGTTCCTCATGTTGCGCCGCTCGTGATTGGCGCGCCTCTTCGTGGCGAAGGGTGGGTGGCGTTGAGTGCTTTGTCTAACACCAACAGTCATCGCCGCACGTTAGTAGTTGTCAATGGCAAAGCACGAATCGCCCAACGCTTCGCCACTGACTGGACGAGAATTGGAGCGGACGGATTAGCCTTTCGTGGAGACCCATCAAAAAATGCGAACTGGTCTGCTTACGGAACAGAAGTTCTCGCTGTCGCTAATGCTGTCGTGGTTGATCTCAAGGACGGCATACCGGAGAATGATCCGACCTCTGATAAGAAAGCGGTTCCTATTACGCTTGAGACGGTTGCTGGTAACTACATCATTCTTGATTTAGGCAATGGCTACTTTGCCTTCTATGCTCACCTGCAACCGAAGAGTATTCGCGCCAAGGTTGGTGACAAAGTACGCCGCGGTCAGGTTCTAGCTCTGCTCGGTAACTCAGGACAAGCCGATGCGCCACACTTACATTTTCACGTTACTGACGGCAATTCGCCTCTTGGAGCGGAAGGAATGCCGTACGTCCTCGAGTCGTTTGAAATGCAAGGTATTTTGCCGTCGAAGAAATTGCTTGTGGAGGGAGGCTGGAAACCACAGCCGAATGCCATAACAGATAAGCGTCGATTGGAGTTGCCAATCGAAAATGCCATTGTTCGTTTCCCCTGAACGTGCAGCCCAACAAATCGTTGCAGGTGAGCCGCGGTAGCTCATCTCTCAACTTGAAAGATAGAATCCAGCTTGTGTGCCGCCGCGCGGCCACCTGAACTCAGACGTTCGGCTTCTTGCCTTCCCTTGAAAGGAGTCTTCCCATGAGAAATGCATATCCAATCATCGTCCTTACAACTCTGATAACTATTTTGGGTACGGTTTACTTAAACAGTGCGACCGGGCAAAACAAGCCAACCTACAAGCCTACGGGTGAAGAAGCGAGTCTGGTCGGAACAATTTCTTTTGCAGGCGTACCGCCCGAACCACGGCAAATCGACATGAGCGCAGATCCAATCTGTGAAACAGTCAATCCTGAATCGGCAACATTGCCAACAGAGGATGTAATAGTAACTGACGGGAAACTCGCGAATGTTTTTATTTACGTTCGGGCTGGAGATCCGTTAGATGCTTACTTGTTTGACGCGCCTTCAACTGAAGTCACGCTTGAACACAAGGGATGTCGTTATGTGCCCCACATGTTGGGCATGCAAACCGAACAAACGTTGAAAATCCTTAACAGCGATCCGACTACCCATAATACTCATCCGACGCCAAAGAATAATCGTGAATGGAACCAGTCACAGATGCCCGGTGCCGTCATCGAACAGCGCTTCGCCTCGCCTGAGCTATTCATTCCGATAAGGGACAATCAGCATCCGTGGGAAAGAGCATACGTAGCTGTCTTTTCACATCCCTTCTTTGCGGTTAGCAACAAAGATGGTGGTTACAGAATTGCGGGCTTGCCTCCCGGACAATATACGATCGTGGCTTGGCACGAAAAATATGGGGAGCAAAAGATCGAAATAGCGGTCGGCAGCAGAGAGCAAAAAACGTTGGATTTTACGTTCAAACCGGCCGCCAACTGATACAAACGAAGCCGAACAAGCGCTTGCAGCGGACTGGCCGTTAGCGGGCTTCTTTCGAAAGTTGCGTGGGCGAGCCGCTGAAGCGCAGCGTTCGGCGTCTCCGTTTATCGTATCTAAAATGAGCAACCAAACTAACGATCTGTACCTAAAGTGGAGCAAATGGATTGATGTTCTCGATACTGAAATTCTCAACCTGCACACGCAGCGCCATATTTTTCAGGAAGTCCAAAACATTCTTCGGGCTAATCCGAAGATGCAGTCACCTGATGACTTTAATTTTTGGCTGGCGGTTTGGTATGCGTCTGCTATGTCTGTCGCAGTTCGTAAGCAAGCCGATAACGATAAGGATAGTATTTCTTATCAGAGATTGCTTGAAGGAATTAAGGCAAATCCCACAGTCATATCTCGTGAACGGTTCAAGAAGAACTTTGTTAATGGTTGGAATTATTCTGAGGCAGATGCTAATGAAGGTTTCGATCAATTGATTGGTAGCGGGCGTCAATATATCGATCCAACAATTGTGGACCGAGAAATCAATGAGCTAGGAACGAAGACAGACAAGTTAAGTCATTATGTGAATAAGCGGATTGCTCATCATGACAAAAAGGATTTTACCGCAATCCCAAGGTTCAGCGATCTCCATGAAGCGATCGATTACTTAGGAACTCTGCATAAGAAATACTACATGGTATTTCGGTGCTTCAGTACCGACTTGCTCACTGTATGGCAATATGATTGGAAGAGTGTTTTTCTCTATCCCTGGATAGATTTATCGTCCGGTGACTGCCCGCCTGAGTAAGATGCTGCTTGAAGCTCTTCTATCAAGGCGCCGAACATGCTGCCTGACGCCTCGATAGCGTGCCTTTCAAGTAACTTCCGCGCGTCGTTGCTCGGATGCCTTTCGCTCGGCGAAAGTGAACAGGGGCGATGGGCGGCTTGATCTCTTGCTTCGCAAAAGGAGGACCTATGAAACTACTGCTCGCTGCAATTCTCCTGATCTCTTGTATTCCAGGTTACACAAACCCTCAAGCAGGGACGGTCAGCAACGGATTTATGAAGGGCAAAGACTATCTGGACATGACTGCCAACGAGAAGCGCGCATATGCGATGGGTGCAATCAATGGAATGCTCGTTGCCCCTTTTTTTGCCGCGCCCAAAGAAAAAGTGGCCTGGCTCGAAACCTGCGCGGTGAACATGAGCGATGAACAGGTTGCCGCGATTTTCACGAAGTATATTCGTGACCATCCGGCGGAATGGCACTACGGGTTGAATGTCTTATCGTTCAGCGCGATGAGAGACGCCTGCCCAGCGTCCAAGAAAGAATGAATAAATAGCGCCAGTGGATCGCTGAAAGGTGAAAATATGAAATGGCTCTCAACGCACCCCGATGATCAGTTGTATCAGCGGATAGTTTCGGAGTTTAAGCAAGTCTATAAAAGTGCCAACGAACCGAAAGACGTCGCATTATTTGAGGCGACCGATCTCTTTGGCAAGTGTGTTGGACTGTATCTCACTCCTGCTGCGGTTCCATACTGCGGGTCATTATTTGATATGTCCCACATCTGGCAGGAATGCGGCCCGCCCTCGGGAATGAATATTTCTTTCATTGCCGGGGATAAGTGTTTTGTGGAATGAGGGTCAACTCTGACGTTGGATGCTCGCCATGAGGAGAGTCCTATGAACTCTAAACTTTCTTTCGCTAGTTTCCTCGCGACGTTCCTGCTGCTCGCGACTATTTGCATGTTTCGCTGTGGCGATGTGCTCGCTCAGGCAAACCTGCCGCACTTCAAAGACTATCCCGCTAGCGAAATGTACAAAGGTGCCACGGCTCCGCTTGTACTCACCCGCGCTGATCAGACGTTCAAGACAAGATTGAGATGGGCGGCAAAAAACCAAAAGCCGAACTTCGCCGGACATTACATACTAACCAGCTGGGGATGCGGCGCGGAGTGTGTCATGGGCGCTGTCATTGATGCTAGGACTGGCAAGGCTTATTGGTGGAACTTTAGCATGTGCTGTTGGGGAGCCGACGTAGACGACAAATTCAATCCCATAGAATTTCGCGCTGATAGTAGATTGATCGTGTTCTCAGGTCTTCGAAATGAAAAAGATGGTGACGACGGCGCACACTTTTACCAATTCGAGAACGGTCGGTTTGTGCATATACGCTCAGCCCTAAAGGCTGGACAATGAAGTGACGCGCCTGCAATCTATGGCGCATCCAACGCGTCGTCTTCAACCTGTTTCTTGCCTTTCTGAGTTGTTGCTAATCGCCGCGCCCGGTCAACTCGGACATTAGGCGATCATGCTTCACTCATTGAGAGGAGAAGAATTACGAAAGAAGAAGGCGCGGCCGTTTCACCAGCGGATGATGCCGCGCGCACCTTCGCCAGCGGCCAGCGCTGCCAGCGCGTCGTTGACGCCGTTGAGATGGTAGGTGCGCGTGACAAGTTCGCCGAGCTTCAGTTCACCCGCTTGATAGAGCGTGACCAGGTGAGGGATGTCCAGCAGCGGACGCCCCGAACCGTAGAGCGAGCCGATCAGGCGCTTCTCCTGCATCACGAAAGGGAAGGTGGGGATTGAGGCGAGCGCGTCTGTCCGCGACAAGCCAGTCAGCACGACTGCGCCGCCTTTGCGCGTACCCTCAAGCGCCTGCGAAATAGTCGCGGGTGTGCCGACCGTGTCGAAAACATAATCTGCTCCCCGTCCATACGTCAGAGCGCGAACCTCCTCCGCGACATTCCCCGCCCCCGCTTCAATGTGGGTAGCGCCGAAGTCGCGCGCGAGGTTAAGCGGCCTGGGTCGCGTGTCCATGGCGATAATCTTTTCGCACCTGGCTAGTGTCCTGTCTCTAGAGTTCTCACAACGACAGAGTCTATTTTGGGTCCTCAAGTCTTCGGTCCCAGAGGGGCCAAATGTTTATAGAACCAGGATCCCAAACAACTTTGAAGCTCCGGAGGAGCGAAACATTTGGCTTCGCTGAGAAGCACATTGCGCTCCTCCGGAGCTAAACACCTCTCTCCGGCAACATGACCTATAAACATTTGGCCGCTCTGCGGCCGGGGAACGATTTGTGGTTAGAACTTTAGAGACGAGACACCAGCACCGCCCCCTGCACGACGTTCAGCCCGACGCCGCCCGCGCCGATCACCGCGACGCGCGCGCCCTTCTCACCGCGCGCAGCATTGGTCACCGCGCCGATGCCCGTCACGACCGCGCAGCCCAACGTCGCCGGGGTCGCCAGCAGCTAAGGCATCTGTTCGGGAGGATGTGGCCCCATTCGTTTCATTCCCTGAAGTCTTGACTGTTGTTCAGGGGTTAGCTTGTTCTTGATCCGGATGGCCAGTCCAATATGCAGATGCTTGATCTCTCGTTCTGTATCGAGAATTTTGTCGAGCTGCGACAGGGCCTGCTGCTCGTTTACGGAGCTTTCCTTCATTACGGATGCCAGGCCTTCCATCGCATCCTGTAACTGCCACTGCAACTCGGTGAAGCGAAGGGTGACTCTCTGAATCTCGCCCCGGAGATAGGTTTTCTGCTCATCGGTCAGACCGATCTCACGCTGGTGCCCCATGACAAGTTCAGGCGGAAACATGAACTGGGCCAGTGGATCTTGGTCCGGCGTTGGCTGGGGCGGGTGTGGCGACTGTTGGGCCGAGGCAAAGGCCACGGTCAAGATAATCCCGCTGACAAGGATGACGGCTAACACCGTAAGTTTGGTTTTTTTCATAACCCCTCCGTTTAGTTCAAATCATTCGCTAGAAACTTTTTCATTTCCTCCGCAGATTCATTCATTTGCGGAACGAACCTAAGCAATTCATCGCCGGCTGAGCGCAGCAGTTTTGCGGTTGGCGACTGCCACTCGGAAAGCCCGTTTTGTTTGACCGAGCGCGCACGCTGAGCAGATGCGACCGGTGATTTCTTGACGCGGACTGATCTGCGAATTGCCACCAGCCGATCAGTTGGCTTACCTGATTCCCTGTTAGCCGGAACCTCTCCAGACCGCGGAGGCTCTTCTGAGGTGGCGCGGGGGGCGGCCGCCACTTCTTGTTTTGCATAGTCGTGCTTTGGCTGGCGAGGCTGGCGAGGCAGCCGCAAATATCTCGGCAGTAGGACGGTCGCAGCCAGAACCAAACTGACAACCAGAATAGCCGTCGCGAAACGCAGAAGGTTTGAAGAGGGCTGAAAACGCCGCCGGCTGAAGCCTCGGCGGTGAAATTCGGCCTCCGCGATGTTCCACGTTTTTGTGAACAGCGGCGAGGTGCGCTTTTCCTCACGCTTCAGCTCACAAAACAACGCTCGGATTCTTTTGTCTTCGCCATTCAATCCCATAATTGCCTTCTGATTCGAGTAACAGATCGCGCAGACTTGCCTTTGCCCGTCCATAATGCTTGCGCACCGCTCCAACAGAAATGCCGATCATCTCCGCAGTCTCTTGCAGGCTCAGGTCCTCATAAAAGACCAGGTGCAGAGTTTGTTGCTGACGTGCCGGCAACTGCGCCAGAGCGTGCCGGAACCGAGCGTGTGTTTCGGATCGTTCCAGAGCCAGGGCGGGATCTTCCGTCCGCGGCGCTTTTGGCATACGCTCCGCTCCGGCGTTAAGTAGCAACTTTCGTAAAAAGTTCTTGCGGCGTTCGCTGGCAGCCGTCTTACGGATCACCGCAAACAGCCATGTCTTGAAGCTCGACTCGCCGCGATACCGCGCCCTACCATCCAGGATCTTCAGATAGACGAGCTGCAACACTTCCTCAGCCTCTGACGGGTCGCGTCCGCAACAACTCAGCGCCCAGCCGAAACCGGACGAGTGATGCTTCTCCAGCTCAGCCTTAACCTCTGAGATTTGCATCAATGGTGCCATCACGGATATGTTCCGTGTCCAGACTATTAGTCGCTTGGGCCGATGAAATATATGACAGGGCTGATGATTAAACGTCTCTGCTGTGAGGAATGTTTGGTAGAAATAAGCACCAAGGCCCCAAGATGATGAACCGCGAATAAACGCGGATGCAAGCGGATCTAACCATCTAAGGGCTCTGCTATGCTTCACTCGTTGCTGGGAGAAAGAATGACGAAACAGGGCCGGCGCGACCGTGTCACCAGCGGATGATCCCACGCGCCCCTTCGCCAGCGGCCAGCGCTGCCAGCGCGTCGTTGATGCCGTCGAGATGGTAGGTGCGCGTCACAAGTTCGCGGAGCTTCAGTTCACCCGCTTGATAGAGCGTGACCAGGTGAGGGATGTCCAGCAGCGGACGCCCTGAACCGTAGAGCGAGCCGATCAGGCGCTTCTCCTGCATCACGAAAAGGAAGGTGGGGATTGAGGCGAGCGCGTCTGTCCGCGACAGACCAGTCAGCACGACTGCGCCGCCTTTGCGCGTACCCTCGAGCGCCTGCGAAATAGTCGCGGGTGTGCCGACCGTGTCGAAAACATAATCTGCTCCCCGTCCATCCGTTAGAGCGCGAACCTCCTCCGCGACATTCCCCGCCCCCGCTTCAATCGTGTCGGTAGCGCCGAAGTCGCGCGCGAGGTTAAGCGGCCTGGGTCGCGTGTCCACGGCGATAATCTTTTGGCACCCGACTAGCACCGCCCCCTGCACGACGTTCAGTCCGACGCCGCCCGCGCCGATCACCGCGACGCGCGCGCCCCTCTCAACGCGCGCGGCATTCGTCACCGCGCCGATGCCCGTCACGACCGCGCAGCCCAACGTCGCCAGCACCTCGAACGGGACATCCGCTGCAACGGGGATCGCGCCCTCTTCGGCCACCACTGCGAAATCCGCGAAGCAGGCCGTGCCGTTGAAATGTGCCACGTCCTGATTGCGCGCGCGCAACCGCGAGCCACCCGCAGGCAGGCGGTTGCGGAACGTCGTCCGCTCCAGACGGTCGCAGAGCACAGGATGACCTTCGAGGCACGGCGGGCAGACGCCGCACGCGGGCGCCCAGCAGAAGACGACGTGATCGCCCGCGCGCACACGCGTCACGCCTGCGCCCACTTCGCGCACTACGCCTGCGCCTTCGTGCCCGAGCACGAGCGGCGTGCGCGCGGGCCAGTCGCCGCGCGCCGGGTGCAGGTCGCTCTGGCAGACTCCGGCGGCCTTTACTTCGACCAGCACCTCGCCTGTACGCGGCGCTTCAAGTTCGACTTCTTCAACCGAGAGCGGCGCTCCCTGCTCCCACAAAATGGCGGCGTTAATTTTCATACCCCTCACCCTTTTTTCAAGACCATCGTCGCCGAGATTGAGATGTCCGATGGAGCAGGTCAGTACCACCTCGCGGTAGCACGTGGCTCGCAGCACCCAAACATATGCCGCAGCTCCATGAGGTCAGTACCACCTCGCGGTAGCGGGTGGGTTCGTCGCTTCATTTCATAGCCTTCCGTAACCGCGGCATAAGTGATTTCGAATAAGACCCACCCGCTACCGCGAGGTGGTACTGACCTCATAGGACCGCGGCATGAGTGAACTGCTATGCCTTTTCGGCGAGCGCCGTTGCGATNNAAAATGGCGGCGTTAATTTTCATCGAGAGTTGTCCATCGAGAGTTAGAACTCGTTTCAAAACTGCCACAGAGGCACGGAGGCACAGAGATTAAAGTGACCACCACCACCCCAAGCGGGCTGCCC
>DIYZ01000020.1 GCA_002427845.1 Chloracidobacterium sp. UBA6041
TCGGCAGAGGTTCGGACAGTAAGCTGATAACCCAGCTAACCGCTCACTGCTCACTGCTCACTGCTTGCGCCGCGCCGCCGTAAAAGCTATTGCGGCGCCCACAATAAGAAGCACGAACCCTTCCACGACTCTAACCGTGTTGGGAAGCTCGCGCACACCGCTATTAGAAATTACGACAGCAGCACTCGGTTCGATAAAGAATGCGCGATAAGCAATCACGCCACCAACGGCGGCAAGCACGATTCCAAAAATGATGGCGATTGTTCTAAGCATAAGTGAAGACCGCCGACCGATGACGGGCGACCGGGAAATCCGTTTCCGCCGTCGGTCGTCCGTCCTCGGTCGTCCGTCTACCTCCCCTTGAACTCCGGCTTCCGTTTCTCGAGAAACGCGCTGACGCCTTCGTCCTTATCTTCGGTCGAGAAACAAAGCGCAAATAGATCGACTTCTCGCCGCAAACCTTCATCCAGATTTGAACGCGACGCCAGCTTTACCGCTTCCTTTGCCAAACTCAAGGCAATCGGACTTTTCTCGGCAATGCGGTTCGCGATCTCCATCGTCTTCGCTTCGAGCTGTTCGGCCGGCACGACCTGGTTCACCAGGCCAATCGAAAGCGCGGTTTTCGCGTCGATGATCTCGCCCGTCAGAATCATCTCCATCGCTTTGCCTTCACCGACGAGCCGCGTCAAACGTTGCGTGCCTCCGCCGCCGGGAATAATTCCCAGATTAATTTCGGGTTGACCAAATGACGCCGTCTCACTCGCAATGCGAATGTCGCAGGCCAGCGCCAATTCGCAACCGCCGCCCAGACAGTAACCATTAATCATGGCGATGATTGGTTTGGGGAAAGTGTCGATGGCGGTGAACAAAGAGCGCGCGGTCATCACATCGCGCTGCATCATAGCTGTCCGCCCGGCAAACTCGGCGATGTCCGCGCCCGCGATAAAAGCTTTTTCGCCTGCGCCTGTGATTACAACGACCCCGACCGACGTGTCGTTTCGCAGTTCTTCAAGCAGCGCCCCGCCTTCTTCGCGCGTCTTGATGTTCAGCGCGTTTCTTTTTTCCGGCCGATTGATGGTAACGAGACCGACACGGCCCCGGCGTTCGAACAAAAGCGACTCGTATGATTTCGAAATTGCTTGCGACATTTATTCACTCTCCAGATGTCAACGAAGTAGGACAGACTTTCCAGTCTGTCGGTGGATTGGAACTATTGTTTGCTTGTTGCGAAGAAATCCTAAGGGTTGTCGGAATAATCGTCAACGCACGTCGCGTTTCGGTAGTGGGTCAGTTTGATAAAGACTTTGAAATTCGAACTTTAATCGGTGGCAACACTCAATTACAGAACCGGGAGCGGGTAGCGACCGGCTGATGAGTGCCACTCTGAAAGTGGGGTTTCTCAAACTGACCCATTACCCGCGTTTCATCTGCATTAATCTGTAGCTCGTCTCCCTTTTGCCCTTTGCGTTCTTTGCGGTAAACGCTTTTTATTCCCCCCATTCTGTATGATCCGTGTAAATCCGCGTTAATCTGCGGCTAAATTTCCTAATTCGATTCTGCTCACTGCTCACTGCTCACTGTTTGCTGTTTACTGATTACTGATTGCCGATTGCTTCAGAGGAAACAGCAGCAGATTACTCGTTTACCTTTGTTATATGAATCAGGAGGCGTTATGTGTGCCATCAGACTCTATATCACTGCGCTCATAGTAATGTTTCTGATCTGCACTGCTATGACTACGGGCGTCGGCGTTTTGCAGGCAATAGTTCTCGTGTGCTCGGTGCTCTACATGATCCTCGATATCAGGGAAGAGCTACGGGATTTAAGACTGCTTGAGGCCCAGGTTTCATCCCTTTCGCGTTAATCAATTTTGGCTGGTTGTTGAAAACATGCATATTTCTCTGGTCAATATTGTCTTGAGCTTTGTTGTGGCGTTGGTGTTTCACGAGCTCGGACACTTTTTTGCGGCTCACGCTTCCGAAATTCCGGTAACCGAGGCCGGATTCGGCTGGGGCCCTCAGCTCTATAGCGTTCGGCTCCGTAATATTGATTATCATCTCCGCCTGCTACCACTCGGCGCCTACATCCGAATGGACATGTCCGTCTTGCAGAAACGTCCTCTAACTCAACAACTGTTCGTACTATTTGCCGGCATCGCCGTGAATCTCATTCTCGGCGCCATAGCCTGGGGAACGTTTTTCGGTACTCTCAACCTGGCGCTGGCCGTCGGAAATCTCTTGCCCCTGTACCAACAAGACGGATGGAAAGGCGGCATGTTGATCTGCCGTCGGATATTTGGACGGTCCAGTCAACTTGTAGAGTGGTCCTTCACAATCTCTGGAGGGTTGATGAGTTTGGCACTGCTGGCGCGCAGTCTATTTAGCTTCTGAATCAGCAATCAGCAATCAGCGGCGTCGTGAATCGTAAATCGTAAATCGTGAATAGAGCTGACTCGCGGGCGTCGCGAGCACATGAACTGGGTGAAAGACCGGTATGCACAAAACACAAACCCCAACGAAGAAAAGGGCACGGTGCATGACGTCATCCTGCTGATTGCAGATTGCTTCTATTTACGATTCACGATTCACGACGCCGCCTACCTTCAAATCCTTCCCTGTTCACCGTTTCTTGTTTACTGTTCACTGTTTACTGTTTACTGTTTGCTGACTGTGAACGACGAGCCTTTCCCGAAAGAACTGTTTTCTAAACGCCTGCTCGATGCGAGCGTGGACGGCATTGTCGCGTTTGACCGCGACTGTCGCTACACCGCCTGGAACCGGGCCATGGAGCACATCTCCGGCAAAAAAAGCGCAGACGTGCTCGGCCGGAATGCGTTTGAAGTCTTTCCTTTTTTGAAAGATACCGGTGAGGACAAGTGTTTCTATGAAGCTCTGGCGGGAAAAAGCTCAGTATCTGAGAACCGCCCTTACACGATTCCAGAAACTGGCCGCGAAGGATTTTTCAGAGGCTACTACTCTCCACTCTATGATGAGCATAACCAGATTGCCGGCGGCGTTGCCATCATTCGCGACATCACCGAGCGCAAGCGCGCGGAGGCTGAGGCAGAGGAAGCTCATCAGCGCCTGACTTTTCATGTTGAGAATTCGCCTCTGGCTGTAATCGAGTGGGACAGCGACTTCCGCGTGTCGCGCTGGTCGGAGTCGGCGGAGCGCCTGTTTGGCTGGACGCCCGAAGAAGTAATTGGCAAGCACGTCGGCAACTGGCATTTCGTTTTTGACGAAGACGTAGACGCTGTCGAACAGGTGACAAATCGGCAGCGCCTGGGAGCCGAGTTCCTTGGAGTCCAGCGCAATCGCAATTACACCAGGGACGGATCCGTGCTGTATTGCGAGTGGTATAACTCCGTGCTGCATAACGAGTCGGGCCAACTCATATCCGTGCTGTCTCTCGTTCTTGACGTGACGGCACGGAAACTTGCGGCAGAAGAACGCGCTGAGTTGCTCGTGCGCGAGCGCGAAACGCGCAGGCAGGCGGAGGAAGCCGATCGGCTCAAGGACGAGTTTCTCGCCACGCTCTCGCACGAACTGCGCACGCCGCTTACATCAATCCTGGGCTGGGCCACCTTGCTGCGCACGGGCGAGGTTGAGGAAACTAATATCGCACGGGCAATTGAAACGATTGAACGCAACGCGCGTTCGCAAGCGCGACTCATTGACGACCTGCTCGATGTCTCTCGCATCATTACGGGGAATCTTCGCCTCGATCTGCGTCCAATAAATCTCGCACCGATACTGGAAGCAGCTAACCATGCTCTGCGCCCGACTGCGGAGGCTAAACACATTCAACTCAAAATGGAGTCTGATTCGGCAAGCTGCCTCGTTAAAGGTGATCCAAACAGACTGCGGCAGGTGATCTGGAATTTGCTTATGAATGCGATCAAGTTTACGCCGCGCGGTGGCAGCGTGAGCGTTCGTCTGTGTGTTGTCCAAAGTCCAACGTCTAATGTCCAACGTCAGTCCGCAATCAGCAATCCGCAATCCGAAATTCGCGTGTCTTCGCCCTTATTTCTTCCCACTGACTCCTCGTCATACGTCCGGCTGAGCGTTAGCGACAGCGGCGAGGGCATCGCCGAGAGTTTTTTGCCGTTCGTGTTTGATCGATTTCGCCAGGCTGAGGGATCGATCTCGCGCAAACAAGGTGGACTCGGTCTGGGTCTCGCCGTGGCCCGGCACCTCGTGGAGTTACACGGTGGCAATATCAGGGCAGAAAGTCGTGGTCCGCAGCAGGGCTCTACCTTCACCGTCGATTTGCCGCTCGCGGATGAGAGGCGGGACCCGGCCCGTCAGCCAGAGCGGCAAAGAGAAATTGAAAGAAGGGGCACTGTTCCCACCGTAGCGAGGCTCGACGGCATTCGCATCCTACTTGTCGAAGACGATCAAGACTCGCGCAAGGTGCTCGGCCTCGTGCTTACGCGACAAGGCGCTGTAGTTACTTCTACGTCATCGTCCGCTGAGGCGCTGGATGCTTTTGGGCAGATGTTGCCGGAGGTAGTGGTCAGCGACATAGGCATGGCTGAAGAGGACGGCTATGAGTTGATACGCAAGCTGCGAGCTTTACCTGCGGAACGCGGGGGACTGACGCCGGCGATCGCCTTGACCGGGTATGCCACGCGAAAAGATCGCGAACGCGCCTTGTCTGCCGGCTATCAGTTGCATCTCGCCAAGCCCGTCGAACCCGCCGAGCTCGTGGCCGCCATCGCGAGCCTGAGCCTGAGAAGAGATTAGACTGGTGTCGTAAATCGTGAATCGTGAATCGTGAACCGTAAATAGAAGTAATCAGCAAACAGCGGTGTGGTTCACGATTTACGATTCCCTCGGCGGGGTCCCCAGCGGGGCAGCCCCGTGGGGTGCCAGGCCCGCCTTCCCAACTTGAGAGACGCTGTGATTAGTTCGGTTAAGCCCGCCTTGAACGCCTTTCACTGAAGAATTGAAACTCAACTCCGATAAGCTCATGGTTGGGAAGGCGGGCTTGCCCCCGCTGGTTGGCCAACACTCACCGCTAAACCTCAACCTTTCTCTGCTTGATCGGAGGTTCCTTCAGTCTTTCCGCAGTGCAATCTCCGCGTCTCAGCGGTGAATAGTCATGTGAACCAGACTCGTTCAAGAGGCGCCGAGCACGTCGAGAGGCGGAGAGACTTTCCGTTAGCATCTAGTTCAAGCTTGCTGAACTGCCTGGATCATTCTGGTCAAGGTGTCTTTCGCGTCGCCGTAAAGCATCCCCGTCACCTCTTTAAAAAACAGCGGGTTCTCCAATCCTGAAAAACCTTTTCCCTGGCCACGTTTCAAGACAACAACCGACTTGGCGCGATCTACTTCCAGAATCGGCATGCCTGCAATCGGGCTCCCCGGATTGTCACGCGCGTCAGGATTTACTACATCATTCGCTCCAATGACCACCGCCACATCAGTCGACGGAAACTCGGGATTGATTTGTTCCAACTCATAGAGCGATGAATAGGGAACGTTTGCTTCGGCAAGCAACACGTTCATGTGTCCGGGCATGCGACCCGCAACCGGATGAATGCCAAACTTCACCGTCACGCCGCGCTTCTCGAGCGTATCTGCCAACTCGCGCACCGCATGCTGTGCCTGGGCCGTCGCCATGCCGTAGCCGGGCACGAACACGACCTGCTTGGCATAGGCAAGTTGGACCGCGATGTCGTCTAAACTAACTTCGCGCATCGTGCCGGACTGTTCACCGGGTTTGTCCGATTTCGCCGCGCTGCCAAAGGCGCCGAACAGGACGTTCGCCATTGAACGGTTCATCGCCCGGCACATCAGTATCGAAAGAATGAATCCGGAAAAGCCATCCAAAGTGCCCGCGATAATCAACACATTATTTTTCAGCACGAAGCCTGTAGCAGCGGAGGCAAGACCTGCGTAAGAATTCAAAAGCGACATAACGACCGGCATGTCCGCCGCGCCGATTGGTATTACCAGTAGGATTCCAAAAACAAATGCTAGACCGACCATCGTGAAGAAAAGCGGCATTGAGCCCGGCACAATGATCAAGTAGATAAAGATACCGACCGTGGTTGCCAGCAGCGCCATGTTGAAAACGTTCTGTCCGCGATAAGTCACGGGCGTGCCGCGGACCAGTCCCTGCAATTTCGCGAAGGCGAGCAGACTTCCAGTGGTAGTTAACGCACCCAGCATTACTTCAAAGCCGAGCGCGCTCATCGTTATGGTTTCAAGGTGCCCACCGACGCGATAGAACTCGGAAATGCCCACCAGCGCGGCGGCGAAAGCGCCAAACGCATGCGACAGCGCGGTCCGTTGCGGCATCGCGGTCATAGGCACCCAAAGACCCATTGCCAAACCGACAAGCGATCCCAACACCAAACCGGTAATAATCCAGGTGTAAGTGACTATCTCGTAATGCATCAGCGTGCCGATGATGGCCATCAACATGCCAAATTCCGCCAGGTGCATTCCGCGCTTGGCGCTTTCGGGATGACTCAATCCCTTGAGGCCAAGAATGAAAAGGATAGAGGCCAACAGGTAGCTTATTTCGATGAAGTAGGTGTGCAAGTTTTAACTCAAATTGTGATCACGAATATGAGACATTTCGATTTCAGCTCCGTCAGGAGCGTATTGTTTATAGTTTGCGAAACCTAACAGTACCCCGGATTGGATCTTTCCATCTTTTCTATAAACATTGCGTGCCTACGGCACTTCGCGGTCAGGGTAAGGAAGGGGGCATGCCCCCGCCCTGGCCTTCCCTACTTCTTCTTTTCTTTCACGGTCGGTTTGCGCTTAAACATTCTCAGCATGCGATCGGTAATCACAAATCCGCCGACGACGTTTGTGGTTGAACAAAACACCGCAGTGAAACCGAGGACGGTGCTAACGGTGTTGTAGTGGGCGCCGGCAGTTACGATCGAACCAACCAGCGAGATACCGGATATCGCATTTGTGGCCGACATCAAAGGCGTATGCAGTAACGGCGGCACGCGAGAGATCACCTGATAACCGAGAAACGCCGCCAGGGCGAAAACGTAAAGCGCGGAAATCAATGCTTCTGGTGACATAATTAACCAACCTCCAAAGTCGCGATGAAGCGCGATTGTTCAGATTCGAGAGCCAAGCACGTCTCCGTCAGGACTTGCGGCTCGGCCGCCGCACGGTGCGGTAAGGCTCTGCCTTACCGAAAGGTTCTCTTCTCCCGCTGGAGGCTACGCCTCGTTGCGACTCGGAGGCACAGCCTCGAATACAAAATATCGAGCGCCGGTAAGGCAGAGCCTTACCGCACTGTCGGGCGGCAAAGCCGCATGCTTCCTCAGCCGGGTCGAATACTTGCGCCGACTGCCGCCGCCACCCGGCTGTTAACAACCTCACCCTGGTGCGTCACGCACGATGGTCCAACTACATCGTCAGTCATATCAATGCTCAACTCGCCATCCTTGATCAGCAGGCTAAGAAACGCCGTGACGTTGCGTGAATAGAGCTGGCTCGCATGAACCGGCACAGTAGCGGCGAGATTTGTTGGCGCCATGATCGTAACGCCGTTGCGCTCGACGATTTTGTCGGCTTCACTGATCGCGCAGTTTCCGCCCGTGGCCCCGGCGAGATCGATGATCATCGCGCCGCGTCTCATACCGTTCACTGCTTCTTCCGTTACCAGCAGCGGCGCACGCCTGCCGGGGACCTGCGCAGTTGTGATCACGACGTCCGCGGTTTTTGCGCGTTCCGCGATCAGATCTCGCCCGCGCTGCATCGCCTCTTCCGACAACTCAACCGCGTAACCACCTGCATCCTCCGTTTTGATGCCGCCGAGGTCAACTTCCAAAAACGTTGCACCGAGCGAACGAACCTGTTCACCTGCCGCCGCGCGCACGTCATATCCCTCAACGACAGCTCCAAGCCGGCGAGCGGTGGCGATTGCCTGCAATCCAGCGACGCCGGCACCCAGGACCAGCACGCGCGCCGGCGGCACAGTTCCCGCCGCCGTCATCAACAACGGAAACATTCGCGGAATTTGCGACGCGCCTAACACAACGGCTTTGTAACCCGCGACGGTGGCCATCGACGACAGCGCATCCATCGCCTGCGCCCGCGTAATACGGGGGATCAGTTCCATTGCAAAAGTAGTGAGACCACCTGCCAACGCCGGCCTCAAAGCCTGCGGCTCATCAAGCGGCCGCAGAAACCCAAGCACTACCGCGCCGGGTTTCAACTCCGCAAAAACTTCCGGCGGCGGCCGGTTCACCGTAACCAGAACGTTCGCTGATTCAAGCAGCTCCCCGCGATCTGGAGATACGGTCGCGCCCGCCTCGCGGTAGTCGTCATCCGTGCGGGCGGCGCCGAGCCCGGCATTGCTTTCAACGATAACCGCACTCTTCAACGCCACAAGCTTCTTCACTGAATCCGGCATGAGCGCCACGCGCGCTTCACCCGGCAGTGTTTCTTTGAGCACCGTAATCTTCATTTCACTTTAGCTGGATACGATTGCGTGAATTTGCTTTCGCGTTGAGCAAAATTACCCGCTCGAAACTTCATTGCCGTTGCTTTAGCGCCTTCGTCTAAAGATGGGTTCAGAAAAAGTTTCGGCATAAACCCCGGCGAGCATGTTCAGCATAAGGCGTGCGATTTGGAGTATAACACCCGTGGAACGGGTCTCAACAGTTTGTTTCCCATACCGATAAACAGTTTCGCAAACTCTACGAGGCGCTGGTTTGCCAACCTTTGGATTGGCCCTCTATAATCAACTCGTGTTCCACGGCGCATTGGTGTAGTTGGTTAACACGCTGCCCTCTCAAGGCAGAGATCACGGGTTCGAGTCCCGTATGCGCTACCAACCTTTAAAGACGTAAATCAAGTTAATTAATAATAATGCGACTGGCAATGAGGTTTTCCGGGAAGCCCGGCGCTGTAACCTCTTCCTGGCGAAAGTGTCGCAGTGATCGCAGTGAGATTACACAGGCGTGTGATGGGGCTTGGCTCAGGTCGGAACTGATCGTTCGCCAGCGCAAAATGTTTCAGTTGAGTTGTTTGTTCCCGTAGCTCGAGGAGCAAAGCATTTTTACGACTGCTGATCCGATGGCTGCCGTTGCAGAGACGCTCAGTCTGCAATGGCTCTTGATGAGGCAGTAGCTGGAAGGGATATTGATCCGTGGGTTCACAATTTCGCTGCCACACTTGAACGTCTAAGTGATTCCTGGTGGCGCTTACTGCATCTGCCTTAACCGGGGCAGAGCGGCCAATGACAGACGGTCTCTCAAATCCACTTCAACCATCGAACCAGGGCCGTCGAAGCGATATCGCTTGCCGGTAATTGGTCCGATCACCGTCATGCCTGTCTGGCCCAAATACTTGAAGACGACTCTGTCTCGAAGAATACGTCGTGGCTGTTCACGACTATTCTCCGCGGGCGCAAACGTATGATTACTTCGAGTCGGTCCCGGCAACCTCGCTCTCTGATTTCCGCAACATGGCATCTTTTTCTTCATCCTCCAGGTATAGTAGCGCCGGCGGCACACCGCGCTCCGGATTGGTTAGACGTTCCAGCAGGATTGCTCCCGCTGAATATGCCGGCCACAGGATGAGCCGTTCCCGCCAGCGCTCACCGATGAGAAAAGCAAACGGGAAGGCAATCCAGACACTCAAACAATAAAAACAATCGAGCAGGCTGCCCCAGAAACCGGCGCCTGCTTTCCGGCGGAGGTGGACCATCAGATCGCCTGGTCCATCTTCCGCCTGAAGCAGATGAGTGATACGCCAAACGCTCAGAATGCCGAGTATTAGCCAGTAAAAGCGCATAGCGCATCAATTGTGGCACTCAAGCTCACATGCGTCCATCGCACCTCTGCGTGAACCACATAAACTGTTGTGTTCAGATGAACAGGGCTCACGAAAACTGCGTAGCTCTCCCTATTCATTTCGTGACCATTCACTTCTCTAATGCGGCTGACCTCAGCCCGAGCGAGTCCCCGCCTGAAGCAACTCTTATTGGGGGACAGGCGTTCACTCCAAAGCTGTACTCGCTAAGGTTGCCGTAGCCGAAGCCATCGTAGCAACCAACGATTGTTCGCTTGTAAGCTCGCAATTCCAATTGATAACAACAAGGCTCGGGAAAAGCCAGACTCGAGTCGTTGATGGTCAAGCGTACCGCGCCTCCCCGCCAGATCGGGGATGTTGCGGCCTGACCGAGCGCGGCGCCATAGTCGGGACCGACCTGTAACCCGGCGGCGGGCACGGCAGTGCCACCCAAAGATACGATCGAATCTGCAAGGCTGATCAGGTCTGTATAAAGGTTCTCTCCATAAGTCGCGATCAGCGAGTATTCAGCCAGGTGTCCGTCCGGATCATAGGCATAAAAGTCTACGACCAGTGGACTGCCTGGTGACGCCTGCACGTTTGTGCAGGGTCCGACTACCTGACCGCCTATCGTCACGTTAACGATGTCTGTGTCAGGCTCCATTGTGCACAGGTGGACCGTGCCACTACCGCACGGGTGGCCCGGTGTGTTAGGCGCCGGATGACCGTCGCTTCCATCCGTCGTGCGATTGTCGATGGTGAGGACGATATAGTTCTCCTCTTCCGTATCGCACATTGGCAGGATTCGATCATTGGTCAAATTGCCGGCGACGAGATCCCAGCCGCGGACATGCAGGTAATATGTCCCGTCCGCGAAACTATTCTTCGGTAACCAATCCATCAGGAGGTCCACGTTGTAGACCCAGAAGCGTGAAACTCCCCAGGTTCCGGCCCCACTAGCGGCCTCAAAATGTTCACGCGTCTCAACTACGTTTCGCCCACTGATGGGGGTGAAAGAGAACGGGACCCAATACCAGCCAACCGGACCTGCGGGTAACTGTGGACCCCAATATTGACGTGAGAAATTACCGGCTGCCGCCGGCGGCATTGGATTCCATGGTCCGAGGAGATTCGTGGCCCACTCGAATTCGTAGTAGTCCACACTCGCGCCGCTTCCGAAGACACCCGAAATCGGTACCTGTTCGGCAAATGGCCGGTCGCCGTAGGCCGACACCGCGCCGGGATTGACGTAGCCCACCGGCGTGGCGGCAATCGCATCGATGTTGCCTCCGATGTTGCTGACTGGATCGTCACAAGCCTGACTAATTACGAGGCAGTCCCCTTCCGGACAATCCGACGGCTGATTACAGATGGGGATACAGCACGCGTCAGTGGCCGTCAAAGTTACGTTTAGGTTGGTCGGAATATCCCAACGCGTTTGCCATACATTCTCATCGACGATGACTTTGTTTGGCTCAACGCAGTCCTGCGTAACTTTGAAGATGATGTCCGGCGTGCAGTCCCACCATGGTTCCCACGGCCACCACGGCCAGAGTCGTAGTCGCTCCAGTTCAGGAGCCGCCGGCAGTCGCGCTACCAGTTTGTCGCGCAAACTGGCCAAAGCGCTCGGATCGATATTTGTTGGATTGCTTGTGAGCGATGCCCTTCGGTTAGCAGCTTGCGAGGCGAACCTTGAAGTCGTTTCCGCTTGCGTCGCACTTCGGAGCGGACGTGCCAATCGGCTGTCATCGCGCAAGAGATTCTCGAAGATTGACAGGTTCGGCGTGGGACTTGGAAGCCGAAGCTTGCCGAGCGTCGGATCACGCTGGAGTATTGGCAGGATATGTTCGGCGAGGATGGGTTCATACTGCCAGTAGCGATAGCGCCACCACCACCAGGGCCACCAGCCGCAGCACCAGCGGAAACTAATACTGAAAGAGCCGGTCGCGTCAGTGGTCGCGCAATTTCCTACTTGTTGCTGGCTGAGCCACCACCACCACCAGTCCACGTCATAAGCACAGACTACTGCGCCGGGCACAGGACTGCCATCGGGGCAAAGGACGCGACCATTAATAGTGAAGGTGCGGCACCATCTTAGCCACCACCACCAATAATAGGGTGTGATCCTGATTGGACTGAGCTGGAGTTCAGTCCGCGATTCCCACTGTCGTGTTTGCACGTTTGTGCTGAGCGTTTGCAGACCGGTGAGCTCTTCGTCGGAGGCGTTTTCCGGCCCGACAATCAAGCGCAGCGCACCGGGATGCTCCTGAAAATTGAAAGTTGCAACCCCATGCCCCTTGGCATCGAGCCGGACTACCTGCGAGTGAACCTTGCCGCTTCGATCCTGTAACCCTACCTTGACTCCAGTTTCTGGCTTGAAATTCTCAATTGCGGATGCATCGAGAGGAACTGCAAGCCGGTAATTTCCCTTGCTGTATTCTTTGGACATGATCTTTCTTCTCCTTTATGAGGAACGCCAGCAAGAGAGCCAGCGCTATTGTTATCCCCAGGGTTAAGAGCAGCGGGTAGAAAAGAGCGGGGACAGACTCGTTCATTTTTCTTACCCGTATGATGGTGTCCCGACTGACTTACGATCGGTAGACCACCTTGGGCTCCATAGTCTTGATGTCCCGGAGACGTAAGCGGGCGACAGTCCTCGAAAGACGCAAAATGGACTGAAGACTGGCCCCGATTAAAACGCCGGTCACTCCCAGTTCAACGACTATGGTTCGGCCGATGTGATCTGCATGCGGTTCAATTGTTAATTTCCAGGCGAGGCACTGAAACAATTCTGGTGGCTGGACTTTGCGAGTGTGCAAGGATTAGCAGGCTCGTGAGAGCAGCCAGTGAAATGAGCGGCCAACGATCAGGCCCTCATGACGTTCAATGCAGTTACGTTACGTCCAGGCGACGCACTGGAACTTATTTTAAGTGGCTGGAATTGGCGAGTGTGCAAGGACGGGACGAGCAGGCTCGTGAGAATTCAGCCTCATAATATGAGGGCCAGACGATATTCCGATCTTCAGAAAAAGTCAAACAATCCGGTCACCTTTTCAATCCGGTCAGCTGTCGCAAGTAAACTCGCCAGCTTGAATTTATTATCCGGATGCCACCGTTCCTGGTTCTGAATTCGAGGCCGCTTCTCTTTTACTTTATTCAAACCTGTAATAAAGTCGCTGAACACTTCTATGAAAGTTGGCGAGGGCAAAAATGAAAGCGTCTTTGTCTGAAGACTCTGTAAGAGATTTGACTGCTCGTTTGCAACAGGCAAATCAGATTTTCGTGTCGAATTATCCAGGCGAAACCGGCAAGCGCCAGCCGGTGCATACAGTCTATGGCGGCGCGCACCTTTTCAAATCCGATTCGGCGGCGCGGTTGGGCTCACTCGCGCGGCGTTCGCTGGATCAGTTTGCTCCGGACTTTCTCAGTTTCGCGAAAGCGATTGGCTTGCCGAGCGCGGATCAATTGCCCGACTCACTCGAAGCAGAACCTGGATTGATGGCGCGGCTGTCAACCGATAAGGATCAGACGCGGCAGCAAGATAAAGCGGCGTGGCTGGCCCACTCGATTTATAAGCGAGTCAACGAAAAACTTCGCCGCGAGCCGGTCGAGGATTTTCGCATCGACTTTGAAGATGGTTATGGCAATCGGCCGGACGCAGAGGAAGATGGCCACGCTGCTTCGGCCGCATTGGAAGTAGCTACAGGAATCGCAAACGGCACGCTGCCTCCATTTATCGGCATTCGCATTAAGCCGTTCACTGAAGAACTGCGGCAGCGCAGTATGCGCACTCTGGATATCTTTGTTTCTACTTTAGTTGAGAAATCCGGCGGCAAACTGCCCGACAATTTTGTTATTACCCAACCGAAGATCACGATTCCCGAACAGGTCGGCGCGCTGGCGGATCTTTTTGAGTTGCTTGAGAAACAAACCGGACTGCCGGCGGGTTCGCTCAAACTCGAGATGATGATCGAAACTACGCAGTCTGTAATCACTGCTCGCGGTGAAATAAATCTGCCGCTGTTGCTGTCAGCCGCACGCGGTCGCTGCGTCGCCGCACATTTCGGGACTTACGATTACACGGCAAGTTGCAGTATCACTGCTGCGCACCAACACATGATGCACCCCGCATGCGATTTCGCTAAACACATGATGCAGGTTTCCTTTGCCGGCACTGGCATCTGGCTGTCTGATGGGGCCACTAACATCATGCCTGTTGCGCCGCACCGTTTTGACGAAGGCGGAACGCCGTTGACTCCCGAAGAGATCGCGGAAAATCGTGCGGTAGTTCATCGGGCCTGGAAATTACACTACGATCATATCCAACATTCGCTTGAGAACGCGTTTTATCAGGGCTGGGATTTGCACCCGGCGCAACTCCCGACGCGCTATGCTGCCGTCTATGCATTCTTCCTCGAGAGTCTTGATGCCGCGTCAGAACGATTGAAAAATTTCGTGGAAAAAGCAGCGAAAGCAACGTTGGTGGGAGATGTTTTTGACGACGCCGCTACAGGCCAGGGGTTGCTAAATTACTTTCTGCGCGCGACGAACTGCGGCGCCCTGACGGAAGCAGAGGCGATCGAATTGTCAGGGCTGACGCTGGCCGAATTACGTTCGGGTTCGTTTGTAAAAA
>DIYZ01000019.1:0-32110 GCA_002427845.1 Chloracidobacterium sp. UBA6041
AGGTGGTACTGACTTCATGTCATTGTAACGAAGCGATTGTCAGTGTTTGATCCTCGAGATGCTAGTCAAACTGCATCAGTACCCGATTCCGGGTACTGGTCTAATTTGTCTGTGTCTCTATGGTGAGTGTTTGTCGGGCGTTTGTTCACCGCAGAGACACAGCGCGGCTTGACGAGGCTGTATCAAGCTTCAGAGAGTGCGGTCTCCCTTACGGCCTGCGTGATTCCCTGTGTACGCTTCAACCGTTTCGTTCGGCTTTTGACTTCTCCTCCTCACGGCTGCAACACTCGGTACGAGTGGTTGGTTAGTCCTTACTCGACTGAGACTTTCACCCAGTCAGAAACACCAAGCTTTGCTTGGCGCACTAGTATCTTAATACTAATCCAAATTGAACCACTATCCACCGCGTTTGTTCTTTCGCGATGGCGCAACAGCTAAGCTATACTCTGCGCTTTTGCAGAAACCAGTATCTTCGACGGAGAGGTCCCAACAGCGACGTGAGCTTAATCAAAATCCAGGAACGTTTGAAACAGGAGGTGCGCAGGACCGCCCTGGAACTCTTTGGCGTTGAGCTGGAACAAGTCAATGCCGAGACGCCGCCGCGCCCGGAGTTAGGGGACCTGGCGTTTCCGGTTTCTTTTGAACTGGCCAAACTGATTAAGCAGGCCAGCGGGGTGAAAGTCGCCCCGCGCTCAATCGCCGAGCAGCTAAAAACAAAGCTGGAAGCAGCGGCCGAGGTGTCGCGCGTGGAAGTTGCGGGCGCCGGATACCTGAATGTTTTTTTTGACCGAGCAAAGTTGCTCGCATTGTTTGCCGCTGAAAAGCCGATTGAGCCTACGGAAGTCTCGCCGTTCCCGGATCGGCCCAAGAAGATGGTCGAACACACCAGCATCAATCCAAACAAAGCTGCCCACATCGGGCATGTAAGAAACGCCGTGCTGGGCGACACCTTCGTGAGAATTCTTCAGGCGGCGGCAGAGCGCGTCGAGGTCCAAAACTATATTGACAACACCGGCGTGCAGGTGGCCGACGTAGTTGTCGGATTCATGCACATCGAGCAAATGGATCTTCAGGAGATCAAGGCGCTTGACAGTTCCCTTCCCGCCGATCGCCCGTTTGCTTATTACTGCTGGGACCTTTACACAAAGGTCGGACATTTCTACCGCGACGGCAATCCGAGCGGTGAACCGAACGCGGAGCGCCTCAGATTGCGCACTGAAGTTTTGCACGCGCTGGAAGAAGGAAACAATCCGGTGGCGGCGCTTGCCGATTACGTCGCCACGCGAAACGTCGAGTGCATCCTCGACACAATGGAGCGCCTCGAAATCCGTTACGACCTGCTGGCGCGCGAGTCAGACATTTTGCATCTGCATTTCTGGGACCGCGCTTTCGAGTTGATGAAACAGGCCGGCGTAATTCGATTAGAGAACCGGGGAAAACACGCCGGCTGCTGGGTAATGCCTTTCGAGTCACACACGGGCACGGACGAGCACGAGTCTGACAAGATCATCGTGCGCTCCAACGGCACGGTGACATACACCGGCAAAGACATCGCCTACCAACTCTGGAAACTCGGCCAACTGGGTCTTGATTTCAATTACAAACCGTTTCGGACCTACCCGGATTTACATGTTGCGTGGGTAACCACGACCGAACCGAACGCGGAAATCCTTCCCGAAGTTCCCCGGCCGAATTTTGGCGGTGGCGTTAAAGTTTACAACGTGATTGATTCGCGGCAGTCGTATCCGCAGGAGATCGTTGCGCGCGGCGTCGCTGCTGTTGTTCCGGAAGTTGGAGCGGATGCGAGCGTTCACCTCAGCTACGAGATGGTGGCGCTTTCCCCTGCGGCTTGCGAGGAACTGGGAATCGAGTTGAGTGAAGAGGATCGCGCGCGCCCTTATATCGAGATGAGCGGACGCAAAGGACTGGGCGTGAAGGCCGACGATCTGATTGACCGGCTAGAGGCTGATGCTTTGCGCGAAGTCGCATCGCGCCACGCGGAGCTTTCACTGGAGGAACAGAGTGCGACTGCCCACGAGATTGCTGTCGGCGCTTTGCGCTATTTCCTGTTGAAGTTTACTCGTAATTCTGTAATTGCTTTTGACTTCAAGGAAGCGCTTTCGTTTGAAGGTGAGACTGGTCCTTATTGTCAATATGCGGCGGTGCGCGCGAATTCGATCTTCCGCAAACTGGACAACGACGCAGTCCGCAGCGCTGAAGAGTTAATTAGAGAAAACTCGGTTGCAGCCGACGGCGCCAAAGTTTCTGAAGTTTTGGCGGGTGAAGCAGGAACTGAAGTTTGGTCACTGGTGATGCTTGCCGAGCGGCTGGATGAGGTTATAGCTCAATGCGCGGCGTCCGCGGAGCCTGCGAATTTGGCAAAGTACACATTTACGCTCGCGCGCGCTTTCAATCTCTTTTATCATCGTCATCGGATTATCGCCGAAGAGGATCAAATCAGGCGCGCGGTCTTGATGGCGGTTGCAGACATTACACGCCGCCGATTGACCGCGGCATTGGCGACTCTGGGTATTGCTGTTCCGGAGAGAATGTAGCGCGGCCCTGCCGTCCAACTGATGTGCGGAAAAACTCCGCCTTCGCAAAAGCAAGATTGAAACCCCGATACAGAACCGCTCGCGGTAGCAAGCGGATGCAAGACTCAAGGCGGATAATATTGACCGCGAGCGGTTCTATTATCGCCGAGCTCGTTAGTTGGATGCCAGGATCCGCTCGCTACTGCGAGCGGTTCTGTAAAACCGAGCACCTACTGTCTGTCCTAATGGCTGTACTTTTGACAAAAGCTGAGAGTATAAGAGTGCAATGTTAATCGTAATGAAAGCCGACGCGACTGAGGGCCAGGTTAAGGACGTAGTTCGTGTCATTGAAGGTCTGGGTTACAAGGCCCACCCGATGCCGGGCGCATCCCGCACGGCAATCGGAATAACCGGCAACCAGACGGCCGTCGACGCTTCCCATTTTGAGAACCTTGCCGGCGTAGCTGAAGCGGTCCGCGTCAGCAAACCTTACAAACTGGTCACTCTGGATCTGCGCGCTGAAAAGACCATAGTCCGGGTCGGCGATGCGGAGATTGGCGGCGAAGAATTGGCGATCATCGCCGGGCCATGCGCCGTGGAAAGTCGCAACCAGGCTTTCGCCGTCGCCGAAGCTGTGCGCCGTAGTGGCGCGCGTTTTTTTCGCGGTGGAGCATTCAAACCGCGGACGTCTCCATACGCTTTCCAGGGGCTGGGCGAAGAAGGGCTGAAGATTCTGGCGGAGATTCGCGACGCCTATGGCTTGAAGATCGTCACAGAGGCTTTGGATGAGTCAGGCGTCGATCTCGTCGAACGCTATGGCGATGTAATCCAGATAGGCGCGCGCAGCATGCAAAACTTCACGCTGTTGCGCCGTGTTGGCAAGTCGCGTTTGCCGGTGCTTCTAAAACGTGGGCTTTCGGCAACGCTTGACGAGTGGTTACTGGCGGCCGAGTACATCATGTCGGAGGGCAACTATCAGGTCGTCCTCTGCGAACGAGGGATTCGCACCTTTGCACAACACACGCGCAACACGCTTGACCTCGCCGCAATCCCCGCCGTGCGTCGAATTTCCCACTTGCCGGTCCTGGTTGATCCTTCGCATGGAACGGGCAAGAACTACATGGTAACGCCGCTCGCGCGCGCCGGCGTTGCAGTTGGTGCGGATGGACTAATCGTTGAAGTACATGACCAACCTGACCAGGCTTTATCTGACGGTGCGCAGGCTTTGACGTTGGAACAGTATGAACAACTTGTCAGCGAAGTGCGCGCGATTCATGAAGTGATCGCACCGGCTGCGGTTACGTAGGTGCTCGACAACGCTCGCAACAAAACGAAGCGGCGATCAAATTCCTTCCGATAAAATCTTTGCCAGGCCCCGCGAAAAAACTGAACGCGGGATTACCTGATCGTAACCAGCCTCAAGAGCCTGACGTTGTAGCTCCGTCTGTACGTGGGAGAAGAAACCTAACAACGGAACACCTTTCAAGCTCTCTTTTGTTTTCAACTGACCAACGACGTCAATTGGGTTGAACTTCTGGTTGTGCAGATCGACAACGATTAGGTCAGGCACGAGTTCAGTGGTTGCTGAGATCAATGCATCCGGGTTGCGTGGAAACTTTATAGTCACGGCCAGCGCTTCGGCCGTGGCGCGAATCTTCGAAGCGAAAAACATGTCGTCCACTAATGCGATTATGGTCCGGCCCATGGTGTGGCCTCCGTTTAGAAGCGGGACTTGTCGCGCCTGCGCGCCCAAGTCCGCATTCTAAGCAATTAATCCAACTGCACTTTGAGTAGGACGTGGCGATACATCTCAACTTAAGGTGGCGCGTAGTTGGATGAGCCGAAAATCATCAGTACTCAACTGTCGGCAGTTTTGTAATCCCAATCATTTCGCGTAATGATAGTGCGCGATGGCGACAGCGATTCCCCCACTCAAAGAATCCGAGAAGATCGAGTTTGGCGACACTGCACCAGGCAAGCTCCGCGAACGCGACCCTGGAAAACTTGTCGTCGCATCATACAACATCCGTTACGCAGTGGGCCGGTTCCTGATTTCCAGCGGACTCTTGCGAAAGGCGGGCCTGCTCGGATCGCATCGTCGTGAAGCGCAAGTCGCCGAACATATTCAGACAGCGGCGCGGGCATTCTCGGAAGGCAAACTTCTGCCGGAGATTGATCTGCTGGCTTTGCAGGAAGCCGACAAGCAAACGAGACGCGCCGGTGGTCATCACGTTGCTCGCGAATTAGCTGAAGCGCTTGAGATGAGCTGGATTCACATGCCGGCAGGAATCCCGCGTGGACAACCACCGAAGACGCGGCAGTGGTGGCTCGATTTTGAGGAACAAATCAGCCTATACGATTCCGGCGACACGGGCGTTGGTCTGATAAGCCGCTTCCCTCTCAGCGACGTAACGCGAATCGATCTGCCGTGGCAGGAATGTGCCTGGCGGCCGCGGCTGGCGATGGCTGCCACAGTCTGCGCGGGCCCGTATAAACTACGAATCATTAATGCGCATGTCGATCCGCATGCAGCAGTTGGCGGTCAACTGGAACAACTCGAATTGTTGGTTCAAGAGGCCGAAAGTTCCACCGGTCCTTCGTTGATTCTGGGAGACTTCAATACTCTGTCGAAAAAGAAGGTTGGGGAAACTCGAAGCTTTCTGGAGTCGCATGGTTACACGACGCCGTTTGCCACAGGCACTCCGACGTGGCGTGGCGCAGGAATTCGTCTCCATGCTGATTGGATATTTTCTCGCAACGCGAAAATCACGAAATGGGGAGTAGCGCGTCCTTTGAACGTTTCCGACCATTGGCCCATCTGGGCGGAAGTGCAGATGTCAGTTTAACCGGAAACCGTGAACCGGGAGCACACGGGCTGCCTGTCTAAAAACATTATCTGAGAGGACCATTCACAGTTCGTTCATTTCCCGTTGACGGTTCCCGGTTCACTGTTCACTGTTCCCGGTTAAACTGACATCGAACATCTTTCTTATGATCACCAGCCTCGACAATTCCCTGCTCCGTCTCGCTCGTGCAGTGCGTGACGGAAAATCCCAGGAGTTTATCTTTGTGGAGGGTTTGCGTCTCTGCGAAGAGGCCTTGCGCTCCGGACTTCCAATCGAAGCGGTAATTGTTTCAAACGAGCTGGCACAAAAAGAAACGGCGGCCGCTTTGCTGCCGGAACTTTCCAGAGCGGCGAAACGCGTTGCCTCTGTTAGCGAAAAACTACTCGGGTCTATCTCCTACACGAAGACACCTCAAGGCATTGTTTTGCTGGCCTCACGACCAGAATCAAACCAGGACCATTTTGCTGGAGGCCAAAAAGAAAACCCGCTGATCGTTCTAATGCACCGCATCAACAATCCGGTCAACGTGGGCGCAATCCTGCGTACCGCGGAAGCAGCGGGGGCGACCGGCGCCATTGCCACTGAGAATACCAGCGATCCTTTTTCGCCAAAGTCGTTGCGCGGCGCGATGGGCTCGGCGTTTCGACTGCCTATCTGGTATGGACCAACTTACGCGGCAGCAGTTGGCTGGTGTTCGCAGCGCGGCATTCACACAGTTTGCGCTGATGTCCATGCGGCAACTACGTATAGCGAAATCGATTGGGCGCGCCCGTCGGCGCTAATATTCGGGCCGGAATCGAGTGGTCTCTCGCGCGAGGAGTTGGCGGCTGCAAGCGAGGCAGTGCGCATCCCTATGGGAGGCGCAGCCGAGAGTTTGAATGTTGCAGTTGCCGCGGGGATTTTGCTCTATGAAGCGGCGCGGCAGCGCCCCTCCGAGGGCTCAGTTCGCCGTTAGGTGAAAGTGTAGATAGGTCACGCCCTGATAAGCGGGTCCGTTCGTCACTATCCGGTAATCGACCAGATTCTTTTCTGTGATGATCTCCCGCATGACTGCAAACATATCAACTAAATACTCGCGATCGGATTCTGACAGTTCCGCGATATTCTTGATGTCTTTTTTCGGAATCACCAAATAATGAATGCGAGCCTGAGGACGTGGATGTTCGATCACTATTGTCTTATCCGTCTCCTTGACTACCGCCGGGGCGAACGAACTGAATCTTTGAATACCAACAGACGTAAGCAGACCCAACAACTCCTTTTGTTGCAGGCACGTTCCCTCGCATTTGTTCAATGCCAGGAAAGACCGTGGCTGCGTGTGGGAAAACAGGTACCCGCCAAGTATTATCCCGATCAAAAGTGTTGCCAACATCAATAGAATTATTCTGATCTTGGTCATGGTCTCTCTCCTCGTAAGAGGTATTCTTACTTCTCGTGGGCATGTCTTGATCTCGGCTTCTCTGCGCAACCTTTGCGGCCACTGCGTAACAAAAGGTTTAGTTTCTTGTTTTTTGAACAAGTGTTCGGGTAGCGCCGGAGAGCAACATTTAGTGACCGTACTCAGCAAACCTGCGAAGCAGGTGACAGCCTACGCGGGCTGGTGGAGTGGTCTCGCCTTTGGTTGCGGCCCTGGCCACGCTGTGTCTCCGCGGTGAGCAAACCGCGCAAAACTATTCACCGCGGAGGCGTTAACGCGGACAAGATCAATTTGGACACCACCTGAATTTACGACTGTCGCCGGGACTGCGGTTTAAAGTAGAATACCCTCGTTTCCCGAGCAGTTATTGTGGTTATCGCGCAGTCATGATTGGACTGCGTTTTTTGCAGGGACGCAGGGAATGGCCCCGGCGTTTATTCCCAAATGCGAACCCTCGATAAACAACCTTCGTATCAAGCTTCATGACTGAAGAGCAAAAGCCAGCCGCGAAGAAGAAGCGCGAAGAGGCGCTGCCTGAGCGTTTGCTGCGGCGCGTGCTCGAGAGCATGGGCGACGTCGTCGATCGCAAGTTTGGACGCACCGTAGAACCCAAAGGCGGACTGACGACTTCGCAGCTCATCGAGCGCATGAAGAAACTCATTGATGAGCGCGTGCGTGACGAAGGCCGCAAGGGCCGTATCGCGCCGCATCACATGAAACTCAAGGTTGAATGGGGAACGCATTCCGAAGCGCCGCCGGAGATTATAAAGGATCTCGAACATGAGATTCTCGCGGCGGCAATAGATCACATAAACGATCATCGTTATCGAACGCTGGGGCCGGCGAAAGTGGAAACAGAAGTTGATATTTTTACCACCGGCATCTCAGTGGATCCAACCTTCGGCGAGTTTGAAGAAGAACTGCGACAGGCAGACGAGGCCAAACGGGCCGCGAAGTTGGAAGTTCCTCGTCGCAGCCCCTTTGAGAAAGCTCCGGACGTCAACTTGATTGCCAGGATTAATATGCGCAACGAAGTGCATGAGGTTCGGCTCATCCTAAAGCCCGGCGGGCGCCGCTTGAGCGTGGGGCGAGTTTCGGATAACGAGCTCTCGCTAAACGACGCCAGCGTTTCCAAAATTCACGCCGCGCTGACAATGAATCAGCAAGGGACTCTGCTCGTTGCCGACACCGGATCGACAAATGGTACTTATATAAACGGCCGCCGCATTTCATACGGTGAAGCACGGCAGATTGAAGACGGCGACGTAGTGGGATTTGGCGACGTCGAAGTACGTTTTCGCAAGACGGAATGAACGAGAGTAACAAGAGATAAACGCAAAGGGCGCAAAGTTCGCTGAGAAAATGTCCTTGGCGTTGCTTTTGCGGCTCCTTTGCGTGCTTTGCGTTAAAGATCAACGGACCCTATTGACCAGGCGTTAACGATGTCATTGCTGCTGTTTCTTCAATCGCCGACACCCGCAGTTGTCAACGTACCTGAGCGAATGCCGGCTCTGATGACGCTGATTTATCTTGGCGGCCTTCTCCTGATTATCCTGCTCTTACTGATCTCGTTGTTTAGAAATCGACGTCGCGGTGCGGCCGTCGCTGTTGCGGTACCCGACGATATTCCCCCGGAAGTTAAGCGACGGCTGGGATCAACCTCCACGAACCGCGGACTGCGCGCATTGCGCTGGCTGTTTGTGCTCCTTTCAATCGCGGTTTTTGGCTTTCATATCTATTGGACCCATTATGCGGCAGAGCGCAACGAAAAGTTTCAGGAACTCAGCTATAAAGACCTGCGCAATCGCCGCCTGTCAGAATCTACCTTGCGCGGCTGGATCCTCGACCGCAGCGGAAAACTGGAAAACGCGCTGGCGCTTTACCGTCGTGATTCAAGCGGCAATATTACGCGCCAATATCCGATGGACCAGGCGATGGCCCACATCTTTGGCTCAGACCGTGGCGATCCCGGACTTGAGCGCGCGCTCTTTGGTGTTCAAAGCGGCGCCTTGCCCGAGGCGCTGGAAGTCGTGGAAGGCAAGGGCGTTGCGTTCAAGGGCAACAGCGACGTGCGGCTCACAATCGATCGCGACTTACAACAAGCGGCGGTCGATCAGTTAAAAGGAAAGCACGGCGCCGTTGTTGTTTTGAACCCGCAGACGGGCGAGGTGCTCGCGCTTTACAGCGAACCTTCTTACAGTCTCAAGGAAGTTGAGGACGAAACGGCGTGGATTAAGCTCGAGGCCAATCAGCGCGATCGGCCGTTGGTGAGCCGTGCTCTCGGCGCATACTACATTCCCGGATCCACTTTCAAGACTGTAACGATGACGGCGGCATTTCTGGCCGGCGTTCAGGATACGGAGTTCACTTGCAGCGGTGGCGGTTATTACGCCGCGCCGGGCGCCAATCCCATCTTTGACGACGGCGGCGCCGGGGAAGTGCATGGACGGATTGGAATCGAAACCGCCTTCGAGGTCTCATGCAACCAATATTTTGCGCAGATGGGCGTGAAGCTTGGCCCCGAACGTTTGAAACAGGCGGCCCAATTGCTGGGCATTGGCGCCTACGACACCCCCGCCGAGGCCTTGCGTGGGCGCAAAGAACCGGAGATTTGGAATGCCAGCACCGACGCCATCAAGCGCGCCCTCGCGCCCCGAGAGGCAACAATAGTAACGGGCAAGCAGGTGACGAGATACGACCTGGCGTTGATGGGTTACGGCCAGGGCTATGCGGGCCAGATGACCCCATTTCAAATGGCGCTGGCGGCAGCGGCAATTGCCAACATGGATGGCAAGTTGATGAAGCCCAAAATCGAATTCAACCGGCCACCGGAAATGTTTAAGCAGGTCATGACGCCGCAAGTTGCAGCCAGGTTGCGGTCAATCATGGGGCTCGTCACCGGTGGACCAAGGGGCACGGCCCGGGGCGTCTTTGCGCCACTCAAAGCGGCGGGCATAAACACCGGCGGCAAGACAGGGACGGCACAGAAGGTAGTCCCCGTTTACGATCCGAAAACCGGTGAACCAAAAACACGTCACAAAGTGGAGAAGGACAACAAGGGCAATATCATTCGCGAATATGAAGAGACAATCATGGACGAAGATCATCCGCGAGTCGATGCCTGGTTTTTGTGCATAGCGCCACTGGAGCGCCCGCAAATCGCCATAGCTGTGATCGTGGAAGGCGGCGGTTACGGTTCAAAGTCGGCAGCGCCGATTGCCGCAGCCCTCGTGCTGAAGGCGAAGGACCTGGGGTATTTCAAGCTTGTCGATAACCAGCCGGGGCAGGCTGGTAGCCAGAGAGGTCAACAAGGAAATCAACGGCAGCCGCGCGCGGTAACAACACCGAGACGCTGACATAACGCGAACGCTGGAGTGAGTATTGCAAGACGTTGAACATGGACACCTGCTGGTTATGTTTCGGCTATGCCGCCCGATGTGCGGTGGCGGCTATGCCCCGCCGTTACAGAGGCCGATACTCTTCGCGGGCTACGCCCGCAATGGGCGCAGCCCAGAACTTGAGCAGACGCTGCCGGAAGGTCAAAGACCTTCCGCACATCAGACGGCATAGCCGTTCGGAAGCCAACGACGCATAAAGAATTACTAACTACTAAACAACCGACGACTGACAACTGACTGCGGTCAATGAAAAATCGCGCATCGTCACATCTACTGATCATTTTCCTGCTGCTTGTCCTCGAGATTGTAGGGTACTGGGGTATACATCGCGCGGCTCTGCTTCGTGGTTATGAAACCTCCACGGTCGGCGCGGTGCGTGACCTGTTCATGTTTGTGCCGCTTTTCATTCTGGTCATTTGGTTGTCGCGCGTAATGAAGTACAGCGGAAACTGGATCTTGTTTACCGCGGCGATTCTTCTCTTCTCTGTCGGCATGCTGATTCAATACCGCCTTTACAGCGACCCCGAATACAACGCCCGCAACAAATCCGAGGCGCGACAGGCGAAGATGGAGGCGCTGCGCACGCGCTACATAATCGAGAACTACGACCCGGCGAAGAAGCAGTTGATGGGCCTGCCGCCAACGCCGGCCCAGGCCATCGATGTCGACCAACTTCCCCAGCGTCCGGCAAACTACACCATTGGTAACGCTCTGACGTCGAGCTACACCTGGATTCCCATTCTGTCTTTTATTGCTTTCGGCCTCGCTTATTCCTTCTGCGTGCGAGATGGATTCCTGCTTTGGATTCAAAGGAACAGTTTCATAATCGTCTTGTTGACCCTGGTTCCGTTGGCAGCAGCAGTGGTAACGTCTAGCGCTGGTAAAGCGCTCGGCAATATGACGCCGTGGGAACCTTCGAAGATTCCCTTTCTATTGGGCTTCGCCGGCATCCTGACCGCGCGCTACAAGGATCTTGCGGAGACTTACTGGGGAATCCCGCGCGCGCGTGACATCGTCCCGTTGCTGGTTATGGCCCTGCTGCCGTTCGTGCCCTTCTTCGCGCTAAAGGACTTTGGTCAAATGCTCATCTTCAGCGGAGCATACACGACACTTTATCTCGTCGCCGTCAGACGTTGGCCGCAACTGCTCCTGTTTGTAGGTTCGGTGTTGCTGGTAATTAGCATCTTGGTGGTTGGCGCGCTGCCAAGGGACGTGCAGGAGAAGGTGCCGTTGCTGCCGACGGTCGCGCGCCCGGTTCAGGCAATGCTGCCGGCGCGAATTCAACAACGCTTTCATCTATGGCTCGATGGCTTTGATCCGCCCTCGCCGGAAGTTTCGTGGTGGAAGAAAGACTACACCGAAGCCCTTGACAAGGATCCGCAATTGAAGGCGCTGGCGGAGCAGAGTCCCGCGATGCAAAAGATCGTCAACGTTGATATCTGGTTTGATAAGCTTGCTTTTCAACCGGCGCAGGCAATCTTCGGAATCGCTTCCGGCAAAAATACGGGTAGAGGTCTCGGGCTCGGTTTTCCGGAAGTAATACCAATTGCGGATTCTGATTACGTCTATGCGGCAACCGCCGAAGAGTTGGGTCTAACTGCCGGCGCGATCGTAATCCTCGCTATTATCATCCTGGTCACCGCCGGTGTTCGTACTTCGCTGGATGCGCGTGATATGTTTACGAAGCTTTGCGCCGCCGGATTGACCGCTTTCGTGGGTTTCCAGGCGCTGGTCAACATTGGCGGCATCTTGCGGGCGTTGCCAATGACCGGAATCACTTTGCCATTCGTGAGCCATGGAGGGTTTAGTCTCGTGACCAGCTTTGCGATGTTAGGTATGCTGATGGCGTTTTCCCACCGCAATGCGCGCGACTCAATGCTCGCTGACCGGGCCCGTATCCCGGGGACCGAGAGTCACTCGCCATTGCATCTGGAGGCGGTCCAATGAGCCAGCCGATTGACGATCCTGCAAACCAAACCAAGCAGCCTTTGCCGCTCAAATCCTCCGCCGTAACGGATCGCGGTCTAAACGAAAAACGGCCGCTAAACGAAGACTCCTTTCTGGCCGACAGTGAACGCGGAATCTTCGCCGTTGCCGACGGCGTGGGCGGCGCTGAGGCCGGCGAGGTCGCTTCACAAACAGCCATTGAAGTGCTCGACGAAGCGTTTCGCCATCAGACAAAAGGCGCCGACATTGAAGACTTGATGGAACTCGCGATTCAGCGTGCGAATGCTTCTATCCACCAGATGGCCCAGGACCACGCAAAGTTTGCCATGATGGCCACTACGATTGTCGGCCTTCACCTCAAGGGCAATGTGGCCACCATCGGACACGTCGGTGATTCCCGTCTGTATCGCCTCACCCCCGCGGGCCAGCTCCTGCGCGAGACTGCCGATCACTCAGTTGTCGAGGAGGAGGTGCGTGCCGGTCGCATGACTGCCGAACAGGCGGCCAACCATCCCAGCAAGAACATAATCAGCCGGGCGCTAGGCGCCGAAAATGGCGTCGAAGTTGACATGAAGGTGATCGAAATTGATGACGGCACGGAATTCCTTCTTTGCACCGATGGAATCACTCGACATATTCCCGATCACGAGTTGCGACAACTGCTACTCGCGAATGACGACCTAGCAGCGGTTTGCGCGGAATTGAAGCAGCGCTGTTACGAGCGCGGCGCTGAAGACAACCTGACTGCCGTTTTGGTTTGCGTGGGCACACCGATATCCCCGGCACTGCGGATAGAAGATCTGGACAAGACAATCTCGCCGGAAACAACGCCCGTGCCTGCGATCGCAGTTGAAGGCGCTCCGCAAACAATGCTCGGCACACGTTCGGACGCCGCTGCAACGTTTCAACCGCCCTCGCGCAAAGCTTTTCCCGGGACCGACTATCCCCTGGCCGGCGCGACGGAAGCTCAAAACACAAACGCAATTGAAAGCCGCCCGGATGTAGGCGAACGCGCCCCCGCAAAGAGCGGCGCGGGACGAACCGTGGCGCGCTTATTCATGTTTATTCTTTTCGTTGCCGTGGCGGCTGCGGCTTTTTACGGCGGCAGGAAATACAAAGGTCCGATACCTTATCTCGACAAGACAGAACCACCCATCGCGGAAGTTTCTCCAGCCCCCGCTGCCGCGGATGATCCGTTACTGACTTTTGAGAAGGCCCGGCTCGAAGTAGACAACGACCCTAACGCGTGGCTGACAGTTCAATTGCGGAACGAGTTATCCAGACAAGGTATCCAGAATTCGCTGGAGTCAAGCGACCCTCAGTTTCTCTATCTCTATGGGCGAGCGTCTTTGCTTTCCGGGAACAACGAAGAAGCCGCCAACGCCTTTCAGGCAGCGATCGCCAAAAGCGATCTCAATCGCTCGCCGGCAAATGCAAGCCTGCGGAAGGAAGCGACCCTGGGACTGGCTGCCGTCGCTTTGAAATCAGACAAGGACAAACCCGCTGCGCAGGCGCGTTTCGACGAAATCATGCGCAAGCCGTCCGCTACTTCGCCCGGCACTTCCCCACTGGCTTCGCCCTTCGGTTCTCCTTCGAGCTCCCCATTGAGTTCCCCTTAAGTCTGTCAATCTCCGTCGGCCCGCGCGCGAGGGGAAGATTGCATCAAAGACCTACGGGGACGTTAAGCGCGAACTGATGCCAGAACTCAAGCTACAACAAAGCAGGCTCGACGGGCGTTACGACATTCTTGAATGTCTGGGTCGCGGCAGCTATGCCGAGATCTACGTGGCCCACGACAATGCTGCTCCGGATGGCGCCCCGGCAACGGTCGTCATCAAGGCCCTGAACATGTTTTTGCAGGATGCCCCCGACGAGGATCTGGAACATACGCTGATCGCCAACTTCCAAAACGAAGCGGTCGCCCTCGATCGCGTGCGGCATCCAAACATCATCAACCGCCTCGGTCACGGCACTGCGATCGACCTGGCCGGCACCACATTTCATTACATCGTTCTCGAGTATCTTTCAGGCGGCGACATGGCGGCACTTTCGCGCGCGTCAGCGCTGTCGCTTGAAAAAGTTATTTTCTATCTCGAGCAGGTTTGTTCCGGGCTGGCCCACGCGCATAAGTGTGGCGTGATTCATCGCGATATCAAACCGCAGAATCTTTTGTTAAGCGCCGACCGGCAAATAGTTAAGATTGCCGATTTTGGCGTGGCCCGCCTGGAAGCGCACGAAGGCGCCATCACACGCGTTGGCACCAACATTTATTCGGCGCCGGAACACAATCCGCTGGTCCAAACCGGCGCCCTCGACCTCGGCGTTATTTTGACTGCCGGGGGATCTACGCATGCGCATCTGACGCCGGCGGCGGATATTTATTCGCTCGGGAAAACAACCTACACGTTGTTGGCGGGCGAGTCGCCGCGCCGGTTCGCTCAACACCCGATTTCGGAAATGCCCACGGCTGTTAGTAATCACTATTGGTCGGCGCCTCTGCTCCGCGTTTTGGAAAAGGCTACGCAGGACCGACCGGACAGCCGGCATCAGACGGTTCAGGAGTTTTGGGATGAATTGGCAGAAGCGGCCTTACCGCCAACGAAACCACTGGGAATTGGGACCGATGCGACAACGGGAGTGCGCCATAAGCCGAGCGCTGATTTGAGCGTCGAGCCCGATGAGCTTACTCAGCCACCGCCACAACCTCGCTTCGAGCCGGTGCAAACTCCGCCTATTCTCGAAGCCGCGCGCGAAGGTAGGCCTGCGGTTCTTCCCGGGGATGCACCCGGCGTTGTACCGGGACGTACACCACATTATCGCGAGGTTCCACCCGCGAGGCGGCCAAAGATTGTTGTCCCGGTTAGCGAGATCGAGCGGTTTGGAAAAAGATATGAAGGCGTTCAGCGTGAATCAGCCAAAGAACGGATCGCAGCTCTCCCAGACACGTCGAGGAACGGAAAGATGCAGAGCGAGCGTGTGGGATATCAGCGGCGTCCGGCAGCCCCGCGTAGAGCGAAACCATTTGTCGTTGCCGCGTTCTTGATTCTGGCGTTCTCCGGCATGTTGCTGGCAACACACAAGTACGTCACTTCTCACTGGAATCCTTTTGTCGACTTACCGATGATGGGGGACATTTTCATAATCGGCCGTGAAGGTGTTACAACAACAGATGTAAATCTGAGAGCTGATGCGAGTGTGGCAAACCCGCCGGTAGGATTGGCAGAATCTGGTTCGCGTGTGAAAATCCTGTCCACCGACAACAATTGGTACGAGGTTCAGGTGTTGCAGCATGGCCGCGCGAAAGTGGATCCGTTCACATCAGACCGTGGCTGGATAAATAAGAAGTTTGTTAAGTTTGATTAAGTATAACTTTGGAGTGCGGCGGCTTGACGCCGCTTTGGATTGAGATCGTTTATAAAAGCGCCGACAAGCCGGCGCACTCCAAATTAACTATTCACGATTTACGATTCACGATTCACTGACTATGGGCCTGCTGGAATCAATTAGAAAATGGATCGACGGTGAAACCGGAGAAGATCTCCTCGAGGCCGCCGACGAGCATGCCAAACCGCGGCGCATCTGGGAAGAGTTTCTGGTAAAAATCGCGCGCGAGGTTGAAGCCGTGATGCAGCGCGAGATGTTTACGCCGCCTGGTGGGCCAACATACATACCGCGCGAATACATCGTCTATCTTAGCGCCGAGGATGATAAAGACTGGCAAGGCGACAAGCGCCGCGGACTCGAGCAGGGTCTGTTCCATGTGCTGTCGGAACGCGCGCGCGAGTTGAGCGGGTCAACCCAACTGGCAACGAAATCATTTGCGGTGGAGTTGCGCGTAGACGGCACGCTGGAGAAGAGTCAGTTTCGCGTGCAGGGCGTCTGGGACGAAACCGAGAGTGGCCACACGCAGGTGAACCCGCGAGTTGGAGCAGCACGCGGAACCTCTTCGGGATCGTCGGCCGGTGTTAATCTGAATGAGACGATTCGCGAGTTTGCCGACGGCAGCACTGACGACAGCGAGCAAGGTGAGATAGGCGAGCGGACCGTAGTCAGGCCACGGATCCAGGAATTGTATGCCGTTGAGATTTGGAAAGACGGCGTGCGCGAGGCAGTCGTGCCGATTACCAAACCCGAGATCACAATCGGACGAGGCTCAAGATCGATCACGGTTGACTTGCCGTTAAGAGGCGATCCGGAAGTGAGTCGCGTGCATGCCATCCTCAATCGTGAAAACGATGGGCGCTACTGGCTCGTACCGAAAGGTCGCAACCCCACTACCGTTGCCGGCCGCGAAATTCCCCGCGAACAGCGCACGGAAGTCTTACCCGACCAAAAAATCGCCATCTGCAACTTCATCCTCCGCATCCAGCCAAAGTAGATATCGCTGGGTACGGCATACCGTGACCGTGATTATCGCGCCTGCTGTCGCCCGACCTGAGGGAGGGTGTAATCCCTCAGTTCACCTCGCGATAGCTCGGGTCACATTTCAAGACGAGTATCGCAAATTCCTGAAGAGCTATGGAATTGAATACGACGAACGATACGTGTGGGACTAACTCATTCCGCGCCTTCAGCGCTGGAAAAGGACTTCTTGTTTGCTGCTTTCCTGGGCCGATGGCCCAGGCTATTACATTCCGAGCCTCTGGCGCTTAACGGTGGGAATATGAACGAGGGAGTGCCCGCTTTACGAGGTTCTGGCTGCGGCCGATTGCGGTGGCGATAACTCGGCAATCAATTCTTTGAGAAGTGGCGCGTCTTTTTCGGCGTCGAGGTAGTCCTTGCCGAGCATCTGCAGGAAGCGGCGTTCTTTCGTTTCGCCGTTCAACTCCTTCAACAGCGCGCGGCAAAAGGCGGCCACTACAACGGGGTCGAACTGCGGGCCGGTGTTAAGGCGAAAGTCTGTGATCACTTCTGCAAACGTGCGGCGCGTTTTGTAAGGACGGTCCGTCGTCATGGCGTCAAAGGAGTCGGCGAGGGTGACAATCTTTGCGCCAATGGGAATCTGTTTGTCCGTAAGTCCGTCGGGATAACCGCGCCCGTCCATACGTTCGTGGTGATACTTGGCCATCAAAGGAATGTCAGCATACGGATGATGAATCGGCGACAGGATCTCATAGCCGGCCGCGGGATGGCGATTGAGTTCGCTTGATTCCTTCGCATCGATCCGGTAGGGCGCGTTGATGATGTCGCGTTCCACAACCAGTTTGCCGACGTCGTGAAGGTAACCGGCAATGGCCATGCCCTCCACTTCTTCTTCGCCCCAACCCATTTCGCGCGCGATGATCTCGCTGTATCTGCCGACGCGTTCGGAATGACCCTGCGTGTATTTGTCTTTGATATCAATCGCCGCAGCAAACGCGCGTACGGTGTCGCGATAGATAGCGCGCAGGTCTTGGTAAAGCCGGCGGTTTTCTTCGGCCTGTTGCTTCACTTCCCCGAGCAAACGATGCGTGTGAATGCCGACGCCGATGTGCCTCACCATCGAGCGAATCACTTCGATGTCATCAGGCGTGAACGGATCGCCGCTGGCCTTGCCGCCGAGTAGCACCAGCCCTGTCAAATCCCCACGCACAATCATCGGAACAATCAGTTGTAATTCCTGAGCTTTGAGTTCTGCCTGGTAACGATTGATGAAACCGGGGCTTTGAATATTGGAGGTTGGACTTTGGACGTCACTCGAAACGCGATCGCTAACGCTATCGGTACTACCAGTGATCTGGAACGCACCATCCGGCGAATTCAGAAATGTTTCCCGATCTGAGTCTTCGACATCGAAGCGCGCCGGATAATCATCACCGAGTCCCCAGATGGCAAGCTGGTTTGTGCTTTTATCTTCAGGCAGTTGATGCCGCGGCGACTCGACCACTGCGCCGCGTCTGATTGCGAGCGTGCCTAACAAGAGGTGAAGAGACGTGCGGACCATCTCGATGAAGTCGCCCGTGTCCGCGACCTCCTGGCCCAAGTCGGCAAGCGCGCCAAAGGAGTGAATCAGTTTTTGTGTGTTTGGCTCCATAACTGCCGAAGACTAGTGGCCTAGTGGCCTATTGCCTGAGTCTGCGTGGGTGGAGTGGAGAGACTGGAGAGAGCTTCCTGTTCATCCTTGGCAAGCACGACGTGGCGGGTCAGCCCGAGCATCTCGAATAGTTGCACAGTCTCGCTGTTGACGTCGGAAAAAACTACGAGGGCGCCGCTTTTTTCCGCGATGTCGATGATGCCGAGGAGGATCGAGATGCCAATACTGTTAACCAGCTCCGTGTCGCTGAAATCAATCACGAGCGCGCGGCAGCCGGAATCGAGTTGCTTCTTACACTCGCGCTCGATTCTTTCGCCGGTGAGCTTGTTAAGATAATCGCTGGCATAGACCACGGCGGTGGTGCCGACGCAGTGCGAGCGCACGTTGGAATTGATTGATTCTCCCATTCACTAAGCAAACTAACAGTTTGCGTTACGACGAACTGTTGCGCAAGTATTTGGTCATACGCAAGCTGGTGCCTTCGTCAACGGGTTCAAACTCAACTTCGTCCATAAGCGTTTTGATAAGTTTGAGTCCCCAGCCACGTCGTTGCTCACCAGCGTTATCACCTTCACGCCTGCCCGCACTCTTAACATCCTGGCCTTCAATACTCGAGGGCACGATGCCGCGACTCGCAATAGTAATGACCAATTTATCATTTTCGACCCGAAAGCGCTGATAAATTTTTCGGTCCGGACTGAGACTGTGCTCGGAGGCATTGATGCAGGCCTCGACGATGGCGGTCTTAATCTGGTTAATTGCCTCGGGACGGAAATTGAGCCGGCGGGCAAGCTGCTCAACAGCGGTCGCCGCGAGCAGCTCATAATCAGCACCCATCGGCAGAATCATAACGACCTCATCGCTCTCGCCAGCCGGCGGAACGGCGCCTTCCATTTCGAGTCGAGTTGCGAAGAGTTCGAACTGCTGTTGATTCGATCCGTAGGCGCCGCGCTCGCGAAGCAGCTCAGTTGCTTTGACTGAAAAGCCCTCAGTCGCAATCAGCCAGATTTGCGTGCGCACAAAAGCAGACTTGCGCCCCAGGTTCTCGAGGCGATCCAGCCAATCCCGCGTTAGCTGCAAATCAGCTTCGAGTTTGCTGTCGACTCTTGCCACCAGCCACACAACTTCGTTTGCGTCCGTGTAAGTTGCTCCCTCAAATGCATGCGCTACAACCGAAGCTTCTTCGCCAAAAGGTCGCAGCTCCGGGCCAAACGAAACGCCGGTAGCGGTATGAAATACCTGCGGCAGCCGCAGCATTTCGGTTTCAGCATCGAGCCTGGCGGCAATCTCGTCTGGCGTGGAGCCCTTGTAAGCTTCCGCAAAGCGTTGGTAGTTGAAAAGGCTTAGCGGCACCCGCTGACCATTAAACTTCGAGAGCACTTCGCGCAAACGGAGACTGGCAGCGCGGCGGTAATGCAGCGCGATGGTTTGTGGCGCGCGTCTCAACGTAGCTGACATTAAATCCGCCACCACCAGCGCCCGCGGCTCGCGCAAAGTATCGAGCCGAAAACGCGTTCTTACAAAATCTCGCCACGCTGTCGGACCAGTCTCGGCATCGACGGTTTCGCCGTCCCAGTTCACCAGCTCCTGAATATGCAAGGTCCGAAGAATCTGCTCAACTTCGGCGGCCTCGAGCTTCAATCGCCGGCGCCAGGCTTCGAAAGTTGCGGTGCGATTACCGGCCGGCACTGCTTCACAAAGCAAGCGAACCAGTGCGCGCCGCGTTTCAGGTTCAGGAGCGACGCGCTCAAGCACAGACGTGAAGTAACGGTAGAGGCGGCCACCTAACAGCTCGTCAACATACAGGCGCTCGCAGGTCAGATAGGAGTCGAGCGATAAATGTTTTTCGCGTGCGGCCTGGAGCGTCGCCGTTATGAAGAACGGGCTTCCTTCAAGTTGCTGCACCAACAAATCTCGCGTCTCCTCAGTTAACGTGACCTGTTGCCTGCGCGCGGCCGACGTGACGAGTTTGCGAGCATCTTCTTCTGCCAGCGGTTCCAGCCGCATCATGTCGAGCGATTCCGTGTTACCACCCGCGCGCTCGACCGAATCCACCACTTCGCGACGCAGTCCCGCCAAAGCGAACGGCAACCGGGAAAGTGTCAACGACCTAACCAACTCCGTCGCAAACGGCACCGGCGAGTCGGCGTAGCTGGCTAACTGCACGGCGTCAAACATCACAAACGGCTGGCCGTTGCCCGCCGGAACTCGCTTAGGCGCGCTCAGACAGAAGCGCACGAAGTCTCGATCATCGTTGCCAAAGCGCTGTTGGTTGTAGTTCTCAATTAGCTCTTCGATCCATACAAGATCGGCGGCGGGCGCAAGTTGGACCAGATCGTTGAGTGTAAGCGACGTTTGGCAGAGCGAAGGCTCATCGCGGCGAAACGCAATGTATTGCAGCAGAAACGTATTGAGAAATTCGATTGCCGCGCTGACCGGCGTGTTGTCGGTTTGCGGCAGCGCAAAGTAGATGGGAATGACAGTACGCTGATGAAACAGTTCGTCGTAAGCCTGTCGCAACAGCTCGGACACACCGGCGAGCGGCGCCAGCAAGATAAGCAGCCCGCGACTTTCCGCGCGACTACGGGTAGCATGGGCCACGAGTTGCTCGAGCTCAACAGCCCTGCCTACAAACTCTTCGCGCGGTACGCGGCCGAGAATCGGATTTCTTTCCTCTTGGCGGTTTCGATTCATTTGCTTGGATTCACTTGGCGACGAACGAGCCGGTCAGATTATCAACGTAAAAGTCGATGCGATTCTTTCCCTGGCTCTTGGCGTTATAGAGGGCGCGGTCGGCCGCTGCGATTACCTTTTCAGCAGTATCGATGTGCTTACCGAAAGTGGAGATTCCAATGCTGATACTCACCGTGCCCAGCGGCTGAGATTTGTCGTAGGGGTAGTCTGTCTCGGTTACACGCTGACGCATGCGCTCGGCAATCACGCCGGCTTCGCTCTGCGTTGTCTGCGGCAGCAGAATGCAAAACTCTTCGCCGCCGTAGCGGCAGGCAACATCCGCTGAGCGGAGCGTGGCCTTCAGGCAGTGGGCCGTAATTTTCAGGGCAACGTCCCCAGCCTGATGGCCATTCCGATCGTTGTAGTTCTTGAAGTCGTCAATGTCGATCATCAAGCAACTCATGGAATAGTTGTAACGGCTGGAGCGGTTCAACTCTTCAGTCAAACGCTCCTCGAGATAGCGACGATTCAATAATCCCGTCAGCGGATCGGTGATTGACATCAACTGAAACTGCGTGGCGCGCTCCTGCCATTCAGCGCGGTCAAGCGCAACTGCGATTTGCGGCCCGATGATTTCCAGCAAACTCAGATCGACATCATCAAAAGTGCCGCCCGCGGTTTTGTCCGTAACATTCAGCACGCCGATTTTCCTGCCGCGCATGGTTATGGGATAACTAATAAAAGATTTTGTTTTGTAGTTGCGTTCCGGCGGCGCTGGAGTGAGTCCGGCTGTTTCCAGATTCTCAACTACAAGCGGCTGCCCTGATTCCAGCACTCTTCCGGAGATGCCCTCGCCAAGCCGCGTGCGGCCGACGCCCTCTTCCTTCGTGGCCAGGCCGACAGCAGCCCTCAAGCTGATCTCGTTGGTGCCTTCGTCAAACACCATCAGCGATGCGCGTTCCGCCTTAAGCAAGTCTTTGGAATGAGTGAGAATTGCGAGGTATGCCTTGTCAGGCTCGGTCGAGCTAATGCGTTCCAGAAAACGCTGGAGCGACTCCGCCAGGTGAGAGCGATATTCGAGTTCCCCACGAAGCCGATCGACTTCACTCTGAAGATCGGAGGGCGTTTCAGCCGCGGGTGCTACCCGGTCGCTACCACCACGCCTGCCGGGCTGCCCGGCTGGGGACCCCGGTCCGCTTCCGGTACTGACAAGACTTTGGAAATTGGACGTTGGAATTTGAACTCCAGCAGCAACCGTTCGCGCGGCTTTGTCCAGACGCTCCGCCAACTGTTCGAGGCGCTGCGGCTCGGAAAAGATCACGTTTGTAAATGGTCCACTACTAAGCAAGTCATTAAGTTCACCCGCGCGAAAGCGATCAACCAGCGAGCGATAATCGGCGCCCGACACGAAAGCGCGGCCACCTATCACCGCAAGATTTTGTTCGCGGCCGATTTCGACCGGCATCGTGAAGCACTGCAAGCCCGCATGGCATTTGTACTGCACCGCCGCACCGGCACTCATTGCGCGCCGGTGAGCATCGCCGCAATAAGGATCACAGAGTCCGACATACTCCGGTGAAGATTGGAAGGCGTGGCAGATCGAATTGTTGTTGGAAACGACAAGTGCCGGTGGTTGGCGGCCATCGACTAGCAACACTGACAAGCCCAGGGAGTCCGCAATTTTGTCCTGAGCCTCGGCCCATCCAGGAGGCGCCTCCTCAGGGTGCTCCTGCACAATTTCAGAAAGATTCTCGGGCGTCGCCGGCCGCGATTCGGTCGTCGCTATGGGGCGCTTGCCCTTTGACGACTCTTTGCGTCGCGGTGTTTGTGGGCGATTTCTAAATGGCATTTGCTCTAAACACGAATATCGGCTGGCACAGCAACTCAGCGGTTCGCTTTGAAGTTCAGTATAGATTCCGGTGGAAACCTCAACAAGTTGCTCGATGGCGGCCTCATAAGCGTCCGGCAGAGGTTGAATAACCCGTAAGCACAAAACAACTTACCCTCTTGGTAAACGACCAATAACGGGTGCTTTTCATGTGCTGTGAGCAGGAGAATAGAGGGTTTTCTTGTAACGCCGGCTAATGGCCCGCATAGGCGCACGGGAGCTTGCGTTACAAGCAATCTTCCCTGAGACGTGAAATTTGGGCCGGCTAAACTAAAGTCCGCTGCTGGCGCTTTTGGCGGCGGCGAGACCCGGAGCGTCACCGGGAGCTACTTTCTCGATGTCCGGTTGCTCGGGACTTATTCGAATACACGCGGCGAAGTGGCCTGGCTTGATTTCGACGAGCGGCGGAACGACTTCTTTGCAGGCTTGGATCACGTAGGGGCAGCGCGTATGAAAGCGGCAACCTCGAGGCGGATTGATCGGCGACGGCACATCGCCCTCCAGCACTATGCGTTGGCGACTCGCCTCGACCTTTGGGTCAGGCACAGGCACGGCTGAGATGAGCGCTTTGGTATACGGCATAAGTGGATCGGCATAGATCGTTTTTGCGTCGGCTATCTCGACGAGTTTGCCGAGGTACATTACGGCAACGCGATCGGAAACGTGGCGAATCGCACGGAGATCGTGGGAAATAAATAAGTAAGTGAGGTTCTTCTCGCGTTGGAGCTTCTCTAACAGGTTCATGATCTGCGCCTGAATGGAAACATCGAGTGCGGATATCGGTTCATCGGCAACAATAAAATCAGGATCCACCGCCAGCGCGCGCGCGATGCCGATGCGCTGCCGTTGTCCACCTGAGAACTCATGCGGATAGCGCTTGATGAAGCGTTTGCTGAGGCCCACGGTTTCAAGTAGTTGCTGCACGCGTTCGTCGGCTTCCCGGCCCCGCGCGATACGAAAAGTGTCTAACGGTTCGCCGACAATCTGGCCAACAGTCATGCGCGGATTTAGCGAGGCATAAGGGTCCTGAAAAATTATTTGCAGATGCCGGCGCTGCTTACGCATTTCGCGCGCTGAAAGATGGGCCAGGTCTTTACCATGATAAAGCACCTGGCCCGCCGTGGGTTCGATCAAGCGCAAGATCGCGCGTCCGAGAGTAGTCTTCCCGCAACCGGACTCGCCAACAAGACCAAGCGTCTCGCCCGGATAAATGTCGAACGTGACGCCATCAACTGCTTTAACGATACCCTTTTTACCGCGGCCCATATCGAAATAAACTTCCAGATCACGTATCGCAATCAAGGGTTCGCCGCGACCGTCCGCGATCGGTGGCGGTGTTTGGAGGGTGTTCAAGTTTGACTCTTGAGTGCTCATCTCTGAGTGCTCATCTCTTTCTACTAAGCCCATGCCTCACGGCTGGTCTTCTGGCGTTAGGTTTGAAGTACAAGCTTTAGCTTGCTTCCTGCCAATCAGCAACCTAAAGGTTGAACTCTCAACTTTTCTCCTCTGACTGTTTGGCTATTGCGGCGGAGTGCTCATGCCTTTTTGAAGAGTGTTTGTTAAAGCTTCCCGCCGCGAGTCGTTATAGACTTGGTCGGCAAAGTGACAAAGCGAATAGTGCTCTGGCGCTACCTGCACGAAGGGCGGAAATTCCTCCCTGCAAATCTCCTGCGCGCGATCGCACCGCGCCGCAAAGGGACAACCCGGCGGCAGGTGGGCCAGGTCCGGAGGCAGCCCCGGAATCTGGTAAAGCGCTCCCTGCTCCGCGGTTGGATCGGGAACCGAGCGCAGCAGCCCTTTGGTATAAGGATTACCCGGCAGCGCAAACAATTCACTGGTCGGCGCCTGCTCGAAAACTTTTCCCGCGTACATCACGATCAAGTGATCGGTCATGCCGGCGACGACGCCAAGATCGTGTGTGATTAAAATGACGCTGGTGCCGGTCGCCCGCTTGAGTGTCTTTATCAACTCCAGAATCTGCGCCTGGATGGTTACATCGAGCGCGGTTGTAGGTTCATCGGCGATGAGCAATTCCGGTTCGCATGAAAGCGCCATGGCAATCATGACACGCTGACGCATTCCGCCTGAGAATTCATGGGGATAATTATTTGCTCGCGCCCGCGCATCAGGAATCCCGACAGTTTCCAACATTCGTACGGCGTGGTCGAAGGCCTGCCGCTTCGTATGGCCCAAATGAAGTTGCGTGATCTCCATCACCTGTCGGGAAATCTTCATGAACGGATTAAGAGAGGTCATCGGATCCTGGAAGATCATGGCAATGCGCCGCCCTCTAATCTTGCGTACATCCTTTTCTGCGAGCGAGAGGATATCGACACCGTCAAAGACGATTTCCCCTGAAACAATTTTGCCGGGCGGCTGCGGAATCAAACGGATGATTGACAGGTTCGTGACCGATTTCCCGGAACCCGACTCCCCCACGATTCCCAGTGTTTCACCACGCTTCAACTGAAACGTCACACCGTCGACAGCTTTAACTTCACCGTCTTCAGTGTCGAAGTAGGTGCGGAGTTCCCTGACTTCGAGCAGATTTCCGTTGGGGTTAGTCATTGGTCTGTTTCGTAATCAGATCTCAAATTTGAAATCTCCCAACTCTGAAGTCTCACAACTCAAAGCTTCCGCATCTGGGGATCGAGCGCGTCGCGCAAACCATCGCCAAGAAAGTTAAGCGAAAAAAGCGTCAGCGCCATGGTCACGCCCGGACAAATGAGTTGCCACGGGAAAATGGCGATGTTCGAGATGCCTTCGGTAGCCAGGCTGCCCCAGGACGCGAGCGGAGGCTGCACGCCAAACCCGAGAAAAGAAAGAAATGCTTCGGTGAGCATCACCGAGGGAATGGTGAGCGTGGCGTAAACGATCACCGGTCCCAGAGTGTTTGGCACGATGTGCCGGAAAATTATGCGCGGCGTTGAGACGCCGGTGGCCCGCGCCGCCAGCACAAATTCCTGATGTTTCAGCGACAACACCTGACCGCGCACGATCCGCGCCATCGTCAACCACGACACTGAACCCAGCGCAACGAAGAGCAGCACCAACTGGCCCACCGGTGTGTTTCTGCGAAACATGGCGAGCAAAACGATGACGAGAATCACGTAAGGCAATGAATAAAGGATATCGACTACACGCATCATCACGTTATCGATACGTCCGCCCAGATAGCCCGCCACCGCGCCGTAAGCGATGCCGATGAGCAACGAAACCACCGTGGCTATGATGCCCACCATCAGAGAAATCTGCCCGCCTTGCAGCGTGCGCGCCAGCATGTCGCGACCGTTGTTGTCAGTGCCCATCGGGTGCTTCCACGAGAAAGATCCGTCAGGAGCTCTGAACGGCGGAAACGACTTGATCAGGCTCGCGTCGCTGGGAATGTAATCAGGAGCAAAGCCGGTCGTCTTCCTGATGATGGAGGGACCGATCAGCGAGGCGATGGCTACCAATATGACGACGACCATCCCAAAGACCGCGAGTTTATTTTTCAGCAGCCGGCGCCAGGCGTCTTTCCACAGCGAAGTCCCAACCACTACTTCACCCGTCTCGGCAGTATGCACATCCTCGGCGACGGCAAATTCCGGCGGCGTGTGAATAACGTCGTCAGTAGCGAACGCCGATTCGGTTCTTTCAGGGTCAGCCGGAATTGTTGGCTTGTCGTCGCTCATTTGTAGAACAGGCATTTGGGCCTGTCTTTAATAAATTTAGACAGACAAGAATGTCTGTCCTACCCGATCACAGACACGAATGTCTGTCCTGCTTAGTAACGTATCCTTGGATCCAGATAGGCATAGGCAATGTCTACGAGCAAATTCATAAGCAATAGCGTGATGGCAATGAAGGCCACGATTCCGATGACGAGCGGCTCATCGCGGTTCAGCGAAGCCTGGATGAAATAGTTGCCGAGACCGGGCAAAGCAAAAAGCCGCTCCACGACAACGGTCCCCGTTAACAAAAATGCCAGCGCGGGTCCGGTGAAAGAAACCACCGGCATCAGTCCTCCGCGCAACGCATGCCGGATTACGACTTGGCTCTCACTCAATCCTTTCGAGCGAGCTGTGCGGATATAGTCAGAGCGAAGTACCTCCAGCATGCCGGCCCGCGTCAATCTGGCAATGTAGGCCATGTAGATCGCCGACAGTGTGATTACCGGCAGTACGGCGCTTCTGCTGGGGAAGCCATACCAACGCGCCGGCGGGAACCAGTAAAGCGTCAGCGAGAAAAATAGGACCAGGATGGGGCCAAGCACGAAGTTTGGCACCGATATTCCTACCATTGCCAGGGCCATCGAGCCGTAGTCCCATTTCGAGTTTTGTTTGAGGGCGGCGATCGACCCAAACAGAATGCCAACAACGAGTGCCAGCAGATAAGCAGATAGTCCGATTGCGGCTGAGACCGGCAACGAGCTCGCAATAATTGTGTTTACTGACTGGCCCTGGTACTTCAATGAATTGCCAAAATCGAAGCGCACAATATGGCCCATCATTTTGCCGTATTGCACGTACCAGGGTTTATTCAAGCCATACTTCTCTCGGATATTATTTTCAATCTGTTTGGGGATGGGTTTCTCGCCGCTGTAGAAGTTTCCGGGAGCAAGTCGTATCAAACCCCACGTTAGAGTAATCACGATAAATATGGTTGGGACCGTAATGAGTAAGCGGCGAATGATGAAGGAAGTCATATTTGCAGGACAGGCAGCGCGCCTGTCGTCTATGCAGGACAGGCATTCCGGGCTGGCGTTTGATCAATTTAGACAGACAAGAATGTCTGTCCTACTCAGTCAAGCTGGGTGTGCCGTAATCCCACTTCGCGGGATCGCGCTCAATGTACACAAACTTCCAGGGATACAGCGAGCCGGCATTAGGGTACATCCCTTTTACGTAAGGCTTCTTTACAAAATTAACCGCCGCGCTTTCGATAGGAATTATCGGTTGCGCGTCCAACAAATACTTCTCCGCCCTGGCAAGCAATTCATATCGCTTCTGCTTGTCGACCATGTGGTTTGCTTCGTCCAGCATGTCGGCGTACTTCCTATCAAACCAGCCACTGCCATTGTCTCCGGTCGGGTTTGAAAAGATATTCAGAAAAGTAAATGGATCCATGTAATCCGCACCCCAGATGCCGAGTGCGAACCCCTTGTACTCCAGATTGGCCCTGGCAGGAAAAAACGATTTGGTTTCCATACTCCTGAGCTGAACAGTGATACCCAGCATCTGTTTCCATTGCGCCTGCATAAACTCGGCCATTGTCTTGTTGGCTGAATTAGTGTTGAAAGTATATTCAACTTTGTCGACCGGAAACTTTGGACACGAGAAGCTGCCGTCATCACGCTTCGTCACTGGAAAGCCGGCCTGCGCCAATAATTCCCGGGCCTTCTCGGGATTGAAGTCATCTCCTTTCGGGCGCGGGTAACCATTGAAGATGCCCTCAGGGGTGAATGCCGTCAGTGGCTTCACAACCTGCCGCGACGTGGCCCAGGCATTCCGGTCGATCGCCATGTTGAAGGCTCTGCGCACGCGCAGATCGTTCATGGGCGGCTGCGTGACGTTGATCAGGATATAGGTGATGGCCGCCTCCGACCCTTCCATGTAATCTTTCTTCTGCCGGACAACATCAAGCCATCTCGTCGGCACAACGTGGTTCAAAGCGGAGTCTATTTCACCCACCTGATAGAGATTCATCGTGGTGGGATTGTCATTCATCGGATAGAAAAAAATTTGATCAAGTTTCACGTTGGCGGCGTCCCAGTACATCGGATCGCGTTCGACAACGATTTCAGAATAACGTTTCCACGATTTCAGCCTGAACGGACCGCAAGTCATGATGTGTGCAGGCTCGGTCCATTGGTCGCCATACTTCTCGATCGCTTTGCGCGGTACCAAACGAAAAAACTGATTGGCGAGCAAACCCGCAAAGAACGGCGCCGGCTGACTCAGAGAGATGCGCACCGTGTAGTCGTCAACTGCTTCGACGCCGATGTCTTCGCCAGTCACTGGCACAAAATCTTTGCCTGCAACTGCCGCCTGTAGTTTGGGATTGCTCGCCAGAAGTTCGTTGCGCTGTTGCGCATCGCCGGGAAGTGTTAAGCGGGCCGGTGAGTGCATGAAGCGATGAAAAGCTGTGTCCGGATCGCCTGTTGGCTCTTCGGCAGTGGCCGGATATTCCTGCTCGGAGGGCTTTAGCGGCGCCTGGCTCAAGGGCTCTGCCGGCGTGCCTGGCTTGGCGTTGTCTGCAAAGTTTTTCTCGAGAAGATATTCGTTGGTCTGTGGGTCACGTACAAAAGCAGCGTGGGAGTTATAGGCCTTCGCATACTTTATGTAGAAAGCAAGATTGGCGTTGCGGGAAGCGACCTCCGGCGATAGTCCCCGGCGAAAACTGTAAAGGAAGTCATGGGCGTTGATAGCATCGCCGTTGGACCAGCGGGCATTTTTCCTTAGATGAAAGACAAACTCCGAAGAATCGCGATTAACGTGCCAGCGCTCCGCGACGGCTGGTATGGGTTCCATCGTCTTCGGATGATACTCAACCAGGCCCTCATACAAAGCCATGAATATGCGGCCCTCGGGTTGTCCGGTGGTTAAGTGCGGATCCAGCGATTCCGGTTCGTCACCGGTAACGTAGCGAAGCACGTTGCCTGCCGGCGGCGTAGTCTTCCCATAAAACTCTCCATTCGTCGCCGGCGCGCGGCATGAGAGTGCGCTCACGACGAGCGTCAACACCGTCAGTCCGGCGATTACTTGTCTCAAGTAAACTCTAGCCATCGCTACGATAGCGCTGAACTTAACACGCGTACACGCGTCGATCAACATTCTGTGTGTAACGGCAAACTAACAGGCGCGCAATCCAACCGTTTGCGTTAAGTCTACTTGCTCCCGTATGTGCCGGCAGCCGGGGGTTGCTTCCACACGGAATTTATGCGAACCGTCTTTAGCGACGGCGCGTCGAGCACGTTGGAATCAAACCCCTCCACGTACGGCTTTACCAGCGCATAAGACGACGCGAAATAGATCGGCATGGCGCTCAAATCCTTCAGTGCCTGACCTTCTGTTTCGATTGCCGGCAGCGTTCCCAGCGTCTTCAACTTTGCACTAGACGGCTTGCCAGTGGCAACGTTCGCATTAGAGTTGGCTGCCGGCGCCTGGAGTGTGGTCGCGGTCTGCGCCGCGGTGTGGAAGCCCTCCTCAAAGAGCATACGCATGTTTGTTAGTTCGTCGGTCGTTTGCATCACGATGCCGCGTCGCACCACGTCGTAATCACCTGCGCGAATCGCCGCTTCGTATTCATCCCAATTCTTGACGACAATTTCCGTTTCGATATTCAGCACGCTTCGCCACATCCCAGCAATGGATTGCGCCACGAGGCGCTGCTGCTCATTACGGTTTACGAGCAGCCGAATCTTCGGAAATCCCTGGCCCTCCGGAAAACCCGCCTCGGCAAGTAAAGCTTTGGCGCGTTCGTGATCTTTTTCCAAAACCTCCGACTTATCAACCACCGGTTTTTGCGGACCCGTCGCTGTTTCCGGCAAGAAGCGTCTGGCCGGCTCTGTGGCCCCGCCCATATCGTCCTCGCTGATGCGTTCGCGATCGATTGCCACGGCCAGGGCCTCGCGCACGCGCACGTCATCAAACGGAGCATGAGAGGTGTTGAAGTTGTAGTAAGTTAATGCGCCATAAGTCGTGCGACGGAAATCTTCGTAAGGTGTCAGGAGTTTGATCGCCAGCGGTTCAAACGCCGCGTTGGTCACAGCATCAACTTCACCGGCGCGATAAGCCGCGAGTGCAGATTCCACGTCTCTTTGACCGACGAACTCGACGTGCTCAAGCGTGACCTGCTGTTTGTCCCAGTAATTCTGAGCACGCTCGAGGAGCACCTGCTGACTTCCAGCCTGCGCCAGAGAAAAAGGACCATTGGAGACAAGACCATTCGCGACCAGGGCAGTAATCGCGCTCTCCTCCTGAAGTTTGACCGGACGGAAAACAGGATGAGCGACCAACGCGGGAAAATTCATATCGGGACGGCGCAGGCGAACGCGCAGCACACGATCCGAAAGCGCTTCCACTCCAAACCGTTGCTCAGTCACCTCGACGGGAGGGAGAGGAGAGGGCTCAGGTTTCGCTTCTTTTTGCGGCGCGCTTTGTCTGGCGGGCTGTGGGGGTTGGACTTCCCTTTGCGCGCCCTCGATGTTGGCCAGGAGGTCCGTGTGCGGCGCCAGGTCACCTATGGCCATCGTGCGCCGCCAGGAGCGAACAAAGTCGGTCGCCGTAACCGGCTCGCCATTCGACCAGCGCGCGTCGTCGCGCAGGTAGAAGGTCCATACGCGGCCGCCGTTGGATTGCTCCCAACGCGTGGCAACAGCAGGAATTGGAGTAAGCGTGCGCGCGTCATACTCCGTAAGACCTTCGAAGATTGCCCTCACCAAATCCGTATCGGGAGGCGCCGCGGCAAAGGCCGGGTCAAAAGTCTGGGGTAAACCACCATCGCTCCAGCGGAAGTCCTGAGCATTCCGCACAACAACGCGTCCGTAGTAAGGCTCGACTTTTTCATCCAGAAAACAGCCGGCATGACTGAGCATTAATGCTAACAGTAGCGCGCCAACCAGCGGTGCGCGAAACGGCCCATATTTTCGGAAAATGCTTTTCGTTAATCTCATCGAGCTGATATCAAACTTCAGCAATGCAACGGGGAACGGCAGCCGTGCACCCGTCTTTCCTGGTAGCACTCGATTCGAGCGAGGTCGCACGAATTATCCTACTTTTTCAACTCCTCACGCAGGTCCCGATAAACCTCTCCAGTACGTTTTCGCGCAGCCTCGAAACCTTCTGACGTGTCTATCAGGTAATCCGCAAACTTCTTCTTCTCTTCCTGCGGCATTTGCGCGGCAATTCTTCTCTCCGCTTCTTCGCGGCTTAAACTGTTTCGCGCCATCAGTCGCTTTAGTTGCACCTCCGGGTCACAATGAACCACTATTACTCTGTCAAACCGCTTGTAACCGCCAGACTCAATCAACAGCGCCGCATCTACGATGGCAATCCCGTTTGGATCTTGCGCTTCCCAATCGCGTAAACGCTCGTCTTGTTCAGCGATGATGTAAGGATGCAATATCGAGTTCAAGAGTTCTCGTTTGTTTGCATCCGCAAAAACGATTGCACCCAGTTTCGAACGATCGAGGGTGCCATCGTCACGCAGAATTTCAGATCCATACTCCGCCACGACGTCGCGTAAACCCGGCGAAGCCGTGGTAACGACAGCGCGCGCGGTTTCGTCCGCGTCCAGCACATGGCAACCCAACTCGCCCAGAACGCTGGTGACGAACGACTTCCCTACTCCAATCGATCCTGTTAGGCCAACGCGCAACATAGTAGGCTAGTCATGAGTGATGAGTCATGAG
>DIYZ01000019.1:32285-48925 GCA_002427845.1 Chloracidobacterium sp. UBA6041
GTCATGAGTGATGAGTCATGAGTTCCAACCACGTTCACAGTTTGAACCCGAAAAGTTGCTGGAACGGTTGTGATGATCAGATGAAGATCGAGTCCTACTCATTACTCATGACTCATCACTCATGACTCATCACTCATCACTCATCACTCATTACTCATTACTATTCCAAACCGCGGCGTAGCCTGGCAGCTTTCATCGTGTTGCGCATCAGCATCGCTACAGTCAGCAGGCCCACGCCGCCGGGTACAGGCGTACGCCACGCGGCAACTTCATCCGCTTCAGACGGATTAACGTCGCCGGCGAGCGTGTAGCCGCGTCTGGCAATCACTGCCAATCTCGTGTCAGCTTCGGCGCCAAATAGTCTACGCACAGTCGCCTCGTCTGTGATCTTGTTCATACCGACGTCGATTACGGTAGCTCCGGGCTTTATGTGCGCTCGTCCGATAAAGCCCGCGCGCCCGATAGCTACAACCAAAAGATCGGCCTGGCGCGTTACCGACGGAAGGTCTCGCGTGCGCGAGTGGCAAATGGTAACCGTGGCGTCTTTCTGTAAAAGTAGCTGCGCCATTGGCCGGCCAACAATCTGGCTGCGACCCACAATACAGGCGTTAGTGCCGCCAATTGAAATATCAGAACGCTCCAGCAGTTCGATTATGCCGGCCGGTGTACACGGCACGAATGTCGGCCGGCCCATTGATAGCTTGCCAATACTCACGGGATGGAACCCGTCTACATCCTTTTCCGGATCGATGCTGTCGATGATCGTGCTCTCGTCAATTTCACCGGGTAGCGGAAGTTGGACCAGAATGCCGTCCACGTCACCGCGGCTATTCAGAGACGCGATTAGATCCAATAACTCAATCGCGTTGGTGCCAGCCGGCAGAGCATGATGTTCCGAACGTATTCCAACTTCTTCGCAAGCCTTGATCTTGTTCCTTACATAAACGGCGGAGGCTGCATCGTCGCCCACGCGCACCGCTGCCAGGCATGGCTTCACTTCCTCTTCGGCCCAGAACTGCCGCACTTCCTGCGCCACATCCTGCTTGATTTGCTCGGCGATAACGGCGCCATCAAGTAACTGTGCGCGGCCGGCAGTTTTCGTTTCAGTATCTTTTGCAGATTGCATCAGTAAGTGCCGGGAAAAGTTTCTTTGGTTTTTAAGCAGTGAACTACGATGCTAGGTTACACCGAGACTGCTGGAACTCGTTAGCGGCAAATTCCAGGTAGATGCCTCGACACGACCTGCGCCCGGCTGGACCGCCCCCACCCTGGTGTCTTGGTTTGATTTACTCTCTGCATTAACTCTGCGTTTCTCTGCGTCTTGCGGTGAATCCTTCGCCGAAAAAAGTCACCGGAGAAACGCAGAGGCCGCAAAGGTTGCCCAAAGAAGAGCTGAAATTAAGACACCACCGCAGCCATTGCCCGTTAGGAGAATTTGAATGACTGACAGATAATTCTGCGGCGTAACTTTTCTAACTACACAACCAGGAGCAGTACCTTCCTGAAGCACTTATTCATCCAGCAATGAAAACAAAGAAAACTCTCGCATTAATTTTACTTACCCTGTGTGTTGCTGCCCTCGTGGCTCTCTCCGGCTGTCGCCCGCGCCAGCGCGTGCGGTCGGCGACCGAGAAAGATTACGAGTTAAAAGGCAAGGTCGTGGCGGTCGAGAAAGATAAACACCTCGTCACTGTTGCTCACGAAGACATAAAAGATTACATGCCCGGGATGACGATGCCCTTTACGGTTGCGGATGACTCGGCCTGGGTGTTCGAGGTTCCACTTACGCCGGGAGATCAAATTACCGCAACGCTGGTGGTGGATGGCGCCAAATCGTGGCTGGAGAACCTCGTGATAGTGAAAGAAAGCACCGACACTACGAGTCCTTCAAGCTTGGAAACCCTGGGAGCAAAACCCGGCGACGAAATGCCAAACTACCGCCTCGTCAATCAGGACGCGAAAACAATTCGCATGCAGGACTATCGCGGCAAAGCGTTGCTTTTGACTTTTATCTATACGCGCTGTCCGCAGCCGGATCAGTGCACACTCATGAGCAGCAACTTTGCGGCGATCGATCAGGACCTGCAAAAACAACCGGATTTATACGGCAAAACGCACCTGCTAAGCATCAGCTTCGATCCTGAATATGACACCCCCAAAGTCCTGCGCAGTTACGGCGCCGCCTTCACCGGCAAGTATTCAGATGAGACTTTCTCACACTGGGAGTTTGCTTCAGGAACTGCCGACGAGGTAAAAGGCATCGCGCAATTCTTCGGTCTGCGTTATTACCAGAATGGACCATCGGGTGAAGAACAGGTCATCCATTCGCTCCGCACGGCAATCATTGGCCCCGACGGCAAGGTGTTCAAAGTGTATCGCGGGAATGATTGGAAGCCGGATGAACTGCTTACCGAGCTGAAAACTGCCGTTGGCAACACAAGCTCAGCCCCAACTAAAAGCAAGTAACATCAGCCACAGATAAACACGGATAAGACGGATTTCAGAAAAAGAAGGGATTAATTAATTTCTATACTGAATCTGTGTTTATCCGTGTCATCTGTGGTCAACCAAATAAATCAGCCACAGACAAGCACATATATGACGGATTTCAGAAAATGAAGTAGATGAACTTCCCTTCTATACCTAATCCGTGTTTATCCGTGTGAATCTGTGGCCGTCTATTCCTCTACCAAATCTGGCAACGCCTATCCGGCGGACGCACCATTGGATCGCCTGCCTTGCACTGAAACGCTTGTGCAAACATAGGCATGTTCGAGAGTGGACCATTGACGCGGAAACGTCCCAGCGGATGCGGATCGGTGGCGACGCGCAAGCGCGCTGCTTCGGGACGTATGTTCTGCGCCCAGATTTGTGCGTAACCAAGGAAAAAACGTTGTTCGGGTGTAAAGCCGGAAATAACCGGCGGACGTGGCTGGCCTTCCAAAAACTTCTGGTAGGCAGCATACGCTACGGTCAGCCCGCCGAGGTCCGCGACTGATTCACCTACGACCAACTTGCCATTCTGGTGCAGGCCCGGCTCAACTTCGTAGCCGTCAAACTGCTTTACGACGCAGTCGGTTCGTTCTTTAAACTTCTTGAAGTCGTCGGGGGTCCACCACATGGCAAGGTTGCCGTCGGCGTCAAATCTCGCGCCCGTATCGTCGAAGCCGTGCGTCATTTCGTGACCAATAACAGCGCCGATGCCACCGTAGTTATAAGCATCATCGGCCTTCGGATCGTAGAACGGCGGCTGTAAAATGCCGGCGGGAAAAACAATCTCATTCATCGACGGATTGTAATAAGCGTTGACGGTCGGCGGCGACATGCCCCATTCGGTTTTATCTACCGGCTGCCCGATCTTGCCGAGATTCCGTTTGACTTCAAACTCGCCCGCCGAAACGGCGTTGTTGTAATAAGGACCGCGACTGACTTGCAATGCCTCATAGCTGCGCCACTTGTCGGGATAGCCAATCTTGCGGACAAAGGCGTCGAGCTTCGAAGTCGCGCGCTTGCGTGTGTCATCGCTCATCCAGCTCAAGGTAGTCAAGTCGGAACGCAGCGCCTCAACCAGGTTTTTCACCATTGCCTGCGCGTGCGCTTTGGCCGCCGGCGTAAACGTCTTTTCGATGTACAACTGACCGAGCGCTTCGCCCAGCGCGCGGTCGGTGCTGACGACGCAACGACGCCAGCGCGGCAATATTTCCTGCGTGCCTTGCAAGTACTTGCCGTTGAAATTGAAGTTCTCCTCAACGAATTTTGCCGACAGCGTGTTCGATGCGGAATTGACCAGATGCCAGCGCAGGTATGTCTTCCAATCGTCCACCGGCACCGCACTCAAAAACTTGTCGGCGGCTTTGAAGTAATCAGGTTGGCCCACGTTTATCTTGCCGACGGTGGGCAGACCAATTGCCGTCAAGTAAAAATTCCAATCGAAGTGCGGCGTCAGCTCACTCAACTGCGCCCGGTTCATTGGATGATAGTTGGCTTCCGGATCGCGCCGCTGTACGCGCGTTGTCGAGTTTTCCGCTAATCTGGTTTCAATCTTGATTACAGTTGCCGCTTCTTCTTCCGCGCGCGCCGGCGCGTCACCCAGAAGCTCAAATGTGCGGGCCACGTGCTTAACATACTCGTCACGTGTTTGCCGCGACTTCTCGTCGTCCTTGGTGTAGTAGTCGCGGTCGGGCAGTCCCAGGCCACCCTGCACGGCTTGTGCGATTACGGATGTCGAGTTCTTGAAATCCTGAGCGGCGCCGAAACCAAACACCGCCGGTATTCGGTGCGTATGGAAAACCGCGATCTCTCGTTCTAACCCGGCCAGGTCAGCGATCTGGTCGATGCGCTGAAGCTCGGCAGCGAGCGGCTTCGCGCCTGCGGCTTCAATCGCGGGTTCATCCATGCAGCTACGATAGTAGTCAGCGAGTTTTTGTTCGTTCGTGCCGCGACGCAGTGACTTCTTCTGCAACAGGGAATCCAGTATTCCGTGTAGCACCTTGACGTTGTCCTCTTCGAGAATTTCAAATCGTCCCCAGTGTGAGAAGGCAGGCGGCACAGGATTACGCGCCACCCAGCCACCGTTTGCGAATTGAAAGAAATTGGCGCAAGCGGACACGCTCGGATCCATGTTGGAAACATCAAAGCCGCTGCCGTTAGAGGCTTCAATAGTGGCCACCGGCAACGCCTCGGATTGAGGACCGGCGGCGTCACCCGGTCTTGCGGCCTGGCCGGTGCGATTCCCAACCGCCGCCAGCGCAAGAATTATTGCCAGGAAAACAGAGATGATTGTCAGCGACTTCCGCATAAGCAGAGTCCTCCTTCTTCTTCATTAATTTGGTTGGGACAAAAGCTACAGGGTACGGGCCGAATTTGGGGGAAAAATACTACACGGTGATTAGCTCAAGCCTTTGATCTTCTTGATTTCCTCGGTCAAGACCGGAACTGCTTCAAAAAGATCGCCCACGATTCCGTAGTCGGCAATATCGAAGATGGGGGCCTCCGGATCTTTGTTTATGGCCACTATTGTACCGGAGTTTTTCATGCCGACAAGATGCTGGATGGCGCCGGAAATGCCGAGCGCAACGTAAAGCTTGGGCGCAACCGTTTGGCCCGACGATCCGATTTGTCGATCGATTGGCAACCACTCGGCGTCACAAATCGGGCGCGATGCCGCGAGATCGCCACCCAGGACCTCCGCGAGTTTCTCGGCCAACGCCAGGTTGTCCTTACTCTTGATACCGCGGCCCACAGCCACGATGATATCTGCCTTGCTCAGGTCGACCGCCTGTTTCACTTCCTGGAAAGGCGCTTCCGGCGTCATGCGAATTTGACCAACCTCAACCGGCATTGCCTCTATCGCCGCGCCGCTTCCCTTCTGTGCCTGATCCGGGCGATACGCGCCCGACTGGAACGTCGCAAAAACCGGAGCAGCGCCATCCGAAACAACATCAGCGTCGAGCTTTCCCAGAAAAATGCGGCGCGTGAACGTGATGGAACTACCCGAACCCTGGGCGCGAATACAGTCGCTAATCAGGGACTTGCCAAAACGCGCAGCCAGCTTCGGCGCGTAATCGCGCACAAGATACGTGTGCGGCATTACTACCAACTGCGGATCCAGTTGGCGGATGACGAGTTCCATTGCGTCGCTGTAGCCATCCGGGGTGTAGTCGGCAAGCTTGGCGTTGGTGGCCGTAACAATTTTTGCAAGGTCGTAGCCGGCGATCTCCTGGGACAAAGCGCTTACGTCATCGCCCAGAAGAACTGCTGTGACCGGTTGTTGTAGCGAAGATGCAAGGCTTTGCGCCGCGGCGATTGCTTCCAGCGATGTCTTATTGAGGACACCGTTGCGATGTTCGATGAAAACTAAGATGCCGCTACTCATTTTGAGGACCTTCCCAGGATTAATGTTTAGAGGCGGGACTTGTCCCGCCTGAAGCGAAGGAGACGAAAGTCTAGAACAGGGCGGACAAGTCCAGCCTCTAAACGTCTCTTGCCTAGATAACCCGCGCTTCCGTGTGTAACTTCTCCGCCAGTGCGACCGCTCCCGCTTTGGCGTCGCCATTTCCGAGAAGCTGCGTCCGTTTGGTTTTCTGTGGCAAATACACGCGCTCGATTCGCTGGTGCGATGGCCGGCCGACAACCTCCGCCGGCGGTGCAACTTCCTTTATCTCTTTCTTTTTCGCGGCCATGATGCCCTTCAGAGTCGCATAACGAATCTGGCTGATTCCCGATTGGATAGTAAGCAAAGCGGGCATAGGCATCGTGTACCATTGATACCAGCCGCTCTCCAATTCGCGCTTGACGCGCAGCTTCTCGCCGGATGCGTCCACTTCGATAACAATCGTTGCGTGTGGCAAGCCGAGCAGTTCCGCCAGAATCACACCAGTCTGTCCGTAACCGTAATCGTCCGACTGGAGACCTGTCAGAATCAGATCCGGCTTTTCGTCACGCACTGCATCCGCCAAAGCGCTCGCCGCCGCGTAGGGAGAGAGCGACCCGAGATTATCGCCAACTACATGGATTGCTCGATCCGCGCCGCGCGCCAGCGCGTCTTTGATGACGCTCTTCACGCGTTGCGGACCCATCGAGCAAACAACAACTTCTCCGCTTACCTTCTCCCGCACGCGCAGGGCCTCTTCCAGCGCATAGCCATCCGACTCGCTAACTTCAAACGAGAGGTCGGCTTCTTCGATCCAGGTTCCTTCTTTATTAATGCGCAGAATCGCGTCTTTATTCGCGACCTGCTTCATCATGACAACTATCTTCATTGTTATTTTTACTCGCCAGTTGTTTCCGCTGGTCTTGGGTCTTTGGTCTTCGGTCTTTGATTAGAGATGATCACGCCAAACGTCAGCCGACAACGAGCAAAGACCTAAGGCCAAAGGCCCAAGACCAAAACCTACCCTTCATATCGCTTAAACAACAGCGCTGCATTCGTGCCCCCAAAACCAAAACTGTTCGAAAGCGCGTATTCCACTTCCGCTTCGCGTGGCACATTCGGCACGTAGTCGAGATCGCAATCCGGATCGGGATTAACGTAATTAATCGTCGGCGGCAGAACCTTGCGGTGCAGACTAAGAACCGAAAACACTCCTTCGATGCCTCCTGCCGCGCCCAGCAAGTGGCCCGTCATTGACTTTGTCGAGCTCACTGCCAGCTTGTACGCATGTGCAGCGAAAGTTTTCCTGATGGCGAGCGTCTCAAACTTGTCATTGTAAGGCGTGGAGGTGCCGTGGGCGTTGATGTAACCAACCTGCTCGGGTTGAATGCCAGCGTCGCGGATTGTTTTCTGCATTACGCGGATCGCGCCGGATCCGGTCTCGTCAGGCATCGTTAGATGGAAAGCATCCGCCGTCATCCCGTATCCCACGAGCTCCGCATAGATTCGCGCGCCTCGCCTGCGCGCAAACTCGAGCTCCTCGAGGATCATGATTCCCGCGCCCTCGCCGATGACAAAGCCATCGCGATCGCGCTCAAAGGGTCGGGACGCGTGTTGTGGATCGTCATTGCGCGTGGAAAGCGCGCGCATCGAAGCAAACCCGGCAACACTCATGGGCGTGATGGCGGATTCAGCGCCGCCGCAAATCATCACGTCGGCGTCGCCCCGCTGAATTATTTTGAAACTGTCGCCGATTGCATGGGCGCCGGCCGAACAGGCCGTAGCGGTCGCCGAGTTTGGGCCTTTGGCACCATAGCGAATTGAGACCTGGCCGGCAGCCAGGTTGACGATGGCTGAAACAATGAAAAAGGGCGAAACCCGGTCGGGACCTTCGCACAGAAGTTTGGAGTGCTCGCGCTCGATGGCCCAGAAGTCACCAATACCGCTGCTGATGTAAGTGCCCGCGTTCTCGGAGACCTCGTCAGGGAACTTCCCTTCCGCGGTCAGCGCAAAGCCGCTGTCGGCCATTGCCTCGGTAGCCGCCGCGATCGCGTAATGAATAAAGGCGCCCATTTTGCGCGCCTCTTTCTTTGCGATGAACTTGAGTGGATCGAAGTCTTTAACTTCCGCGGCAAACTTGACGGAAAACCTGTCAGTATCAAACTTCTTGATGTAGTCCACGCCGCTTTGACCGCTCATCAGCGCGGACCACGTTGCTTCAACTGAATTGCCAACCGGTGTTATTAGACCCAACCCTGTGACAACTACACGTCGTGACAAATCAACGCTCCTTGAAAAAACAGTGATAAATCAATACGACCGAAGACCGACGACCGATGACGGTAAGCCCGAACTTTCCAACCGTCCCCGGTCATCGGTCATCGGTCTCTGCAAATCATTACTCATCACTACTTTTTGTGCTGATCGATGTAGTTGTATGCATCGCGCACGCTTTGGATTTTCTCGGCGTCTTCGTCGGGAATCTCAATTCCGAATTCCTCTTCGAAACGCATGACTAGTTCCACGGTATCCAAAGAGTCGGCGCCCAGGTCATCGATGAAGCGCGCGTTTGGCGTGACTTCATTCTCATCCACGCCTAATTCGTCGACGATGATCTGCTTGACCTTATTCTCGATCTCTTGATCGGGCATGTCGTTTTGCTCCTCTGTGATGAAATATCGATAACAACTTAAGAAAGACCAAGGCCCGCTCCAGCGCTTCTCAAGCTGGCTGCGTCCTCGACGTTAAAGCACTTGACGTCCCTGCTTATATGTCGCATTAAGCCGGTCAGTACTTTCCCCGGACCTACTTCCACGAAGGTATCAACACCTTCTCTAATCAACAACTCGATCGACTCCAACCAGCGCACCGGCGCCGAAACCTGACGCACCAGCGCGTCGCGCGCCGCAGCGGCTTTTCCGATAACCGCCGCGTCGACGTTGGTAACGAGAGGTACCGTTAAGTCTTCAAAACCTATTCGTTCCAAATCAAACGCCAACCGTTCCTGAGCCGGCTCCATCAGCGCGCTATGAAAGGGCGCGCTCACATTCAACTTCATTACTCGCTTTGCGCCACGCGTTTTCAGCAACTCGCTGGCCCTGTCAACCGCTTCCGCGTTACCGGCAATCACTACCTGATTTGGCGAATTAATGTTTGCCGGCGCGCAAACCTGTCCCTGGCTTGCCTCGGCACACGCATCCTCGATGTCCTTAAGTTTCGCACCAAGCACGGCGGCCATCGACCCGGTGCCCAGTGGAACTGCCTCCTGCATATAACGACCACGCGCGCGCACGGTTTGAAGGGCGTTGCCAAGCGATAACGACCGCGCGGCCAGCAAGCCTGAATATTCACCGAGGCTATGCCCCGCCACATAATCGGGCCGCGGAAAACCTTCTGACTCTATCGTGCGAAGCACAGCGGCCGACACCGCCAGAATTGCCGGTTGCGTGTTTTCCGTCAGTTGCAGATCTTCGACCGTTCCGTCAAAGCAAAGTTGGGAGATCGAAAAATGAAGCGCGTCATCTGCTTCTTCAAAGATCCGTTTAGCTACCGGGAAATTCTCTACCAGATGTTTTCCCATTCCCGGAGATTGTGAACCCTGTCCGGGAAAAATGTACGCAAGGGCCATGTCCGTGAATCGTAAATAGTAAATCGTGAATAGTAAATCGTGAACAGTCGAAGCTAAAACCCGGCCAGTAAGCGAATTGTCCGCCGAGCAGTCGTTCTTTCTATTTACGATTTACGATTTTCGATTCACGCTTCTTCGTCTACCAGCGCATTAACACGCCGCCCCAGGTGACGCCCCCGCCAAACGAAGCTAACAAGACCAAATCGCCATCGTTAATTCTTCCAGCTTCGATACATTCATCGAGGCCAATGGGAATGGAAGCGGATGAGGTATTGCCGTGCATCGCGATGTTTGAATAGACGCGCTCGTTCTCTACGTTAAGCTTGTTTGCAACCGCATCGGTAATTCGCTGGTTCGCCTGATGGGGGATAAAAAGTTTGACGTCCGCCGCCGTTAGTCCGGCCTCTTCGAGTACCTCTCGCGAAATGTCGGCCATCGAGCGAACCGCTACTTTGAACAGTTCGTTGCCCCTCATTTTGAAAAAGTGATCACCGGCAGCCAATGTCTCCGCGCTGGGAGGACGACGTGTTCCGCCGCCAGGCGAAAACAGTTGCTCCAGGTAACGTCCATCCGATCTTATTCGCGCCGCCAGGATTCCGCGATCGCCTTCAACAACTCCCAGCACTGCGGCGCCGGCGCCATCACCAAACAACACGCAAGTCTGCCGGTCGGTATAATCGACATACTGAGACAGGATCTCAGCCCCGATCACGAGCGCATACTTTGACCGCCCGGTGCGGATCATCGTGTCGGCCATCGTCAGCCCATAGAGAAACCCGGAACAGGCCGCCACGAGATCCATAGCCGCGGCGTTGTTAGCGCCCAGCTCCGCCTGGATTATGCACCCCGTGGACGGAAGTATCTGATCGGGCGTGACAGTAGCGCAAAGTAGTAAATCAATGTCAGCGGGTTCGAGACCAGCTCGTTCGATCGCCTGACGCGCGGCGCGGACGGCGAACAGAGACGTGTACTCTCCGGCGGCCGCTTTGCGTCGCTGCTTGATGCCGGTACGACTGGTGATCCAGTCGTCGGACGTCTCCACCATCTTTTCGAGATCGGCATTCGTCAGGATGCCTTCCGGATAAGAGTGTCCCGTGCCCAGAATTCTGGCGCGCGTAATTGCCATCTATCTCCCCACGTTGTTTATTTGGCGGACGCTAATATTATCTACTAGCCGCCTGAAAAGCCAACGGAGTGTAACGCAAACTGTTGCGGACCAAGCTCACAGTTTGCGTTACAGCGACTTGAGACCGTTATCGAACAACGCCAACAGACTCCGCTTCGTCCGGTAACGTGTTAGCCTCTCCGCAAACTAACAGTTTGCGTTACAGCATAAAGCGCGTTGGTTTCGGCGATGCCTTTTTCAATGCGCTCGCCGGCGCGATTTTCCGAGAACTCTTTAACGCTGCGGATGGCGTTGCGTATGGCGCGCGCGTTTGAACTGCCGTGACCGATTACAACGATCTTTCTAACTCCAAGCAGCGGCGCGCCACCGTGTTCGGAGTAATCGAGACGTTTCTTAATGTTTCGGAACGCGGGTTTCGCGAGCATCGCTCCGGCCTTCGTAACCGCGGAAGCGGTTAACTCCCGTTTGATCATCGATAACATCGCATCGGTGAGGCCCTCTGAAAGCTTGAGCATCACGTTTCCCGTAAAGCCGTCGGTCACAATTACGTCAACGGCGCCGGAAAAAACATCGCGGCCCTCGACGTTGCCGATAAAATTCAGACTCTTCATCTCGCGTAGAAGTGCAAAGGCTTCCTTGGTTAAATCATTGCCCTTCGCTTCTTCTTCGCCGATGCTCATGAGGCCGACCACCGGGCCAACAGTACCCAAAACCGCGCGCGAATAAGCGTCGCCCATGATAGCAAACTGGACCAGATGCTGGGCTTTGCACTCCGAATTCGCGCCCACGTCCAGAAGCAGTGTGGGCTTGGGGGATTTCGTCGGAATCAGAGCAGCCAGCGCTGGTCGATCAACGCCCGGCAGCATCCCAATCACCATCTTTGCCGTCGCCATCGCCGCGCCCGTGTTACCCGCGGATACAAACCCATCAGCGTGGCCGTCGGTTACCAGACGCGTGCCGATTCTCAAAGAACTTTTCTTCTTGCGCCGGACGGAATTTGCTACAGGCTCGCCCATGCCGATCACTTCGGCTGCCTCGACGAGTTCTATTCCACGATCACCGTTTCCCCGCCAACCGCATCTTCTCAACTCCGGCTCAACCTTTTCCGGCTGGCCGACAAGAATCACCTTCACTCCGAGATCGCGGGCCGCGGCGAGCGCTCCGTCAATCTCAGCGTGCGGCGCGTGGTCGCTGCCCATCGCATCGAGAACGACTTTTCCCGTTAGACGGGTCTCAGTCTTCGACTGGTTTCGCACAGACGATAGTTGTTATCAGGTTTAGGTCTGTTCTACCTGCACCACCTGTCGGTCCTTGTAATACCCACATTTCGGACAAACGCGATGTTGCAGCCGAGGCTCCTGGCAATTCGGGCAGAGTGTTGTCTGCGGTGCACGCAGCGCATCATGCGCGCGGCGCTTGCCGCGGCGAGCTTTTGAATGTCGTCGCTTAGGATTTGGCATAAATGCTCCAGTCGTAAATGGTCAATGGTAAATGGTCAATGGTAAGAACTGGAAAAGCGCGGCATCCCGCGTCCATTTACCATTCACTATTTACCATTTACTAGTTCTTTCAATCCCGCCCAGCGGGGATCCACTTCCGCTTTGGCGCAACCGCAATCAATCTGGTTTCTGTCCGCGCCACAAACAAGACAAATGCCCAGGCAGTTGTCCTTACAAAGCACCTGCGCCGGCACAGCCAGCAGCAACTCTTCAGTCACCAGTTCGTCAATGTCGATGACTGCACCATCAAAAACCGAAAGATCCAGATCGTCTTCCGTGAGTTCAACCGCCTGCTGCGTCCGGTAATCTTCCGCCGTTACATACTCCAGCTTGAACTCGGACTTAACAGGCAACTCAACCGGCTTCAGACAGCGATCGCATTCAACCTGCAACAGCGCATCGATCCGTCCGTTAACATTTATGCGGCGGTCGGCGCGTATGATATGCCCGGAAATGCTCGGCCCCTCAAGCAAGCGTGACCGTTCATCATCGACGACCAGTTCGCCGGGCGCGTACTCATGAGCAAACTCGTTTGGGCCTTCGAGATTTGCAAGCTCAATCCGCATTGACTACCACTCTCTATTGCGAATCGCGTATTTCCGGGGCTAACACGCAAAAGGTCATTATAACTACGACCAGCGGAGTGTCAACGCGACCTACCTGCTGTTTGTGGCCGGCATTCAATTTCGCCCCGCAAACTAACAGTTTGCGTTACAAACAACACCCACCCTTTACCGGCCTTCGATATCTGCCGAATTACAGGCGCTCAGGGCGTCTTGCCGGAGCGCTTCAGCCAAACGACGATCTCCGCCCGTAACAAGCCTTCGCGAACTCGCGGACAGTGAACGAAAGAGCGGCGCCACGATCGCAGCCGCTGAATTTTGGCGTTTGCTTCTATTGCCTGTCGCCGATCGAACAAACTCTCCCGCGCGCGCTTTTTCAGGATAGTCTGCGGTGATCTTTTTCTGACCCGCACGCTCGGAAATCAAACCCAAAAGGTAAAACGCCTCGACATATCCTTCGTCCAACTCGAGCGCCTTTCGCAAGTGACGGGCAGCCAAAGAATTGTGGCAAAGTTGGTAGTAAAGACATCCCAGCGCGTAATGCGCTTCGGGCGAAGCCTTGCTGGCCAGGGCCAACTTAAATTCCTGGAGCGCCTGGCGCCATTTCTCTTCCGCGACAAAAAGACGTCCCAATCCATAGTGGGCGGCAAAAGACGACCCGCCCAACCGGGTCGCGCTACTCAATAATTCCTTTGCGCGTTCCGCTTCACCTTCATCAGCGCACGTCAGGCCAAGCAACAAGGAAACGCGACTGTCTTTTGGTGATATCTCATAAGCTCGCGAAAGATATCCCTGCGCCCGATGGCTCTTGCGGATCTTAAAAAAATGTTCGCCAACGAAATAAAGCAAGGGCGCATTGTCGCGCGCTATTTCCGCGGCGCGCTCGAGCGAACAAATGCCGCGACTCAACTGCGCATCGTCTATGAAAAGGAACCCTTCATTAATGCACTGCTCAAATGCGGCGCGCTCCTGCCCGTGATAGTTTGCCAGGATTTTCAGGCGCAACTCTTCGCGTCGTTCGCTCTCCTGTTGTTCCTCGGCATCCTTCTGGCATCTGTCGAGCCACAGCCGCTCAAGGTTTTCGCTCTTGATGACGCCGTCGTCAGTCAAGAGGTTGATAAGCGATTTCACCAGCGCGCGATCGAAATGCGCGTTCTGCGTCTGTCGCAGAAGCAGATCGAGTCCCCGCTCGAGTTTTTCTGTTAAGTGACCCAGCCGGTTTTCCAGCGCCGAGATTCTTTCAAGCAGATGCTCTTCGGTTGACGGCGCGGACTCCGCGCTTTCGTAACGCGCTGCCGGAGGCTCAACGATGATCATTAGCCTCGTGCCGCAGCGAGTGCAAAACTCCTGGCCCAGCGGATTGGCCGCCAAACACTTCTGGCAATAGTGAGCTACGTGGGTCATTTAGTGGTTAGTAAAGTTGTTACAGAAAGGCCGGACTCAATATTCATAAAATCCGCGACCGCTTTTTTTCCCCAACCATCCAGCATCAACATACTGCTTCAGCAAAGGACAAGCACGATACTTAGGATCACCGAAGCCATCGTACAACACTTTCAGTATTGCCAGACAGACGTCTAGACCAATGAAGTCTGCCAGCGTGAGTGGTCCCATCGGATGATTCATTCCGAGTTTCATGATGCCATCGATGCTCTCGCGCGTAGCGACGCCTTCGTAGAGCGTGAAGATCGCCTCATTGATCATTGGCATTAAGACTCGATTTGAAATAAACCCTGGTGAATCGTGGCAATCCAGCGCCGTCTTTCCCAGCTTCTCCGCGAGGTGCCGCACCTTCTCATATGTCTCATTCGACGTTGCAATACCGCGAATGACTTCGACCAGTTTCATTACCGGCACCGGATTCATGAAGTGCATGCCGATTACCTTGTCGGGCCTGCTGGTGGCGGCGCCCAAACGGGTAATCGAGATTGAAGAAGTGTTGGAGGCAAGGATTGCGTCGGGCGGCACGATTTTGTCGAGCGCGACGAAAAGTTCAACCTTGACCTTGAGGTCTTCCGTTACGGCCTCGATTACAAAAGAGGCCTTGCTTAAGGCGTCGAGTTCCGTGGTGGCGTTTATTCGACCGACGATCGAGCGCTTGTCTTCCGCGGTTAGTCTCTCTTTATCGACGTCGCGCTGGAGACTTTTGTCAATAGCCTGCAATCCGCGCTGCAGAAACTCATCTTTTACGTCGCGCATCACGACGCTGTAGCCTGCTCGCGCCGCAACTTGCGCGATGCCATTGCCCATCGTTCCCGATCCGACTACGCCGATGATTTCGCTCATAAGTAGGACAGACATTCTTGTCTGTCTGCTTGCTCTTTTAGGTAATTAGATGACAGACAGGAATGCCTGTCCTACCTATCGTTCCACCGCCATCGCCACAGCATTCCCGCCACCCAGACAAAGTGAAATCACGCCGCGATGCGCGTCGCGCCGCCTCATTTCGTAGAGCATCGTGGTTAACAAACGCGAGCCAGACTGCCCGATTGCATGGCCCAGGGCCACAGCTCCGCCATTTACGTTTACGCGCGCCGGATCGAGATCCAGTTCGCGAGTGATTGCGACGGCCTGCACGGAGAAGGCTTCGTTCAACTCGATCAGATCTACTTCGCCTAAAGACCAACCAGCCTTGCGCAAAACCTTCCGAATCGCTTCCACAGGCGCCATCATTACCAATGCCGGTTCCACCCCTGACGTGGCTTGCGCAACTATGCGCGCCATCGGCTGAGCGCCAATTGACCGTGCGCGATCTATTGAGGTAACGACTACGGCCGAAGCCCCGTCGTTAACTCCGGGTGCATTGCCCGCTGTGACTGTTCCGTTCTCTTTCTTGAACGCCGGTTTGAGTTTACCCAGCGCTTCGAGCGAAGTGTCTTCGCGGACTGTTTCGTCGGTATCGAACACTACGGCCGGGCCCTTCTTTTGTGGTATCTCCACCGGCACAATCTCGTCCTTGAACTTCCCTGCCTTTATTGCAGCCGCCGCTTTGCGATGCGAGTTGAGTGCATACTCGTCTTGTTCCGCGCGGCTTACTTCGAATTTTTCGGAGACCACTTCGCCGGTACAGCCCATGTGGTAGTCGTTGTAGGCGTCCCACAGGCCGTCGTGAATCATCGCGTCGACTAAGACACCATTTCCTAAACGATAACCTTCGCGCGCCCTGGGAATCAGGTAAGGTGCATTGGACATCGACTCCATTCCGCCGGCCACGACAATATCCGTATCACCAAGTTGGATGCCCTGCGCGGCCAGCATCACCGCCTTCAGACCGGAGCCGCAGACCTTGTTGACTGTTACCGCCGACACTGCCGGCAATAGACCACCACGCAAAGCCGCTTGCCGCGCGGGATTCTGGCCCAGGCCCGCTTGGATGACACAGCCCATAATTACTTCATCAACGTCTTCCGGCGCGACGCCTGCGCGCTTCACGCTTTCGCGAACAACAATTGCCCCGAGATCTGTTGCCGCAAACCCCTTCAATGAACCCAAAAACTTTCCCACAGGCGTTCTCACTGCGCTGATGATTACTGCTTGTCTGGTTTCGCTCATTAATACACCCGAGAATCCTTTACACAATATAAGTCGTTTACGATTTACTATTTACTTAGAGGGGTGTCAAGGAAGGTATCTACCATAAAGTGGTGTTGGCAAGTTCCTGCCACCTCCTTCGCAGAGGCAAGATTGAGGCGCCCGATACAGAACCGCTCGCGGACCGGGGTCCCCAAGCGGGCAGCCCGCTTGGGGTGGTGGATGCGAGCGGATGCAAGACGCAACGTGGAAATAATTGGATGTGAAGTCCTGTCGTATCCTAGCCAGTTGGATGCCAGCATCCGCTCGCTACCGCAAGCGGTTCTCTAAGAGTCGCGTATCGGAAGTTGCGTGTGGCATCCGCTCGCTACCGCAAGCGGTTCTCTAAGAGTCGCGTATCGGAAGTTGCGTGTGGCATCCG
>DIYZ01000019.1:49068-60944 GCA_002427845.1 Chloracidobacterium sp. UBA6041
CTACCGCGAGCGGTTCTGTAAGAGGTCAAGCTCACTCAGTGCTTCGAAGCTCTGAATTGAAATGCTTCACAACCGAATGTTAGACTCGCGGGTGCTATTCAACCTTCAAAACAACTTTCCGGTTATCAAACATGCAAGCTTTGATTCTTGCCGGCGGTAAAGGTACGCGCCTGCGGCCGCTAACTGTCTATACGCCCAAGCCGATTGTGCCAATTTGCAATCGTCCGTTTCTGCTTTATCAAATCGATACGTTGCGGCGCGCGGCGATTACAGACATCACTCTTTCTCTTTCGTATCAACCCAATAAGATTGAACAACTTCTCGGTGATGGTTCTGACTATGGCGTGAAACTCAAATACACCGTCGAACCGCAACCGATGGGAACGGCAGGCGCTTATAAGTTTGCCGAGGACTTGATCCGCGAGCCCACCGTCGTATTCAATGGTGACATTCTGACTGATCTCGATCTTAAAGCCGTCATTCGCGAACACAGCGAGCACCAGGCGACGGCGACTATCGTGTTGACGCCGGTCGAGAATCCGTCGGCTTACGGCCTGGTGGAAACGGAAAGCGATGGGCGCATTCGGCGGTTCCTCGAAAAACCCAAGGCTGATGAAATCACTTGCAATACGATCAACGCCGGCACCTACATCCTGGAACCAAAAGTGTTGGACCTTATTCCCGCAGGCGAAAACCACTCCTTCGAGTATGGTCTGTTTCCGGAGTTGCTGAAACGCAAAGAAGCGTTCTTTGCCCACATTCCCGCCCGTACTTACTGGATTGATATCGGCACTCCCGAGCGATACCTGCGCGTGCATCAGGACCTGCTGGGCAATCGCGTGGGCAGAATTCATCTTAAGGAACGACGCGGCGACTTTGATTCCGCCACTGCCGCAGAGGTCGACGAGCTCTCGATGATTGGAGATGATTGTCAGATCAAACCCGGAGCGCAGATTATCAATTCGGTGCTGGGTCAGGGTTGTTTTGTAGAAGAACGCGCGCGCGTTGAAAACTCCGTCATCTGGCCGCACACACGTGTCGGCACGACGGCAATCGTGTCAGGCGCGGTGGTAGGACGTGGGTGTCATATAGGGCGGTCGGCCGTGGTTGGCCATGGTTCGGTCTTGGGTGACAAAACATCGCTTACTGACTACACAATTACGGGGCAGGCAGAAGTGCAGGCGGAAGCGGTTCTGTAAGAGTCCCGTATCGACTATGTCTAGTCTTGCACAGATCAAATTCGGCACAGACGGTTGGCGCGGGGTCATCGCTCGCGACTTCACCTTCGCAAATATCGAGCGAGTGGCCCAGGCCTACGCCGACTATCTCCTCGGCCAACATGGCGGCAGCCCGTTACCGCTCGTGGTAGTAGGCTATGACCGCCGTTTTCTTTCCGAATTGTTTGCGCAGCGCGTGGCTGAAGTGCTCATTGGGAATAATCTCCACGTGTCACTCTTCGGCGAAGCTGCACCTACGCCACTTGTTTCATGGGCCGTCAAGGAACTCAAAGCTACGGGCGGCGTTGTCATAACTGCGTCACACAATCCCGCCGACTTCAATGGATTCAAAATCAAAGCGCCCTGGGGTGGCAGCGCGTCACCGGAAATAACTTCGGCAGTTGAAAAGTTGGTAGATGCCAGCGTTCCCAAACGCGCAAACATCTCCGATGACGGTCACGAATTGTTAGCCCCCGCCGTTGAAAGTTACCGCGCACAAATCGCCGGCTATATCGATCTCACCCGTCTACGGCAGGCGACGGCAGTCGTAGTTGTAGATCCCATGCATGGATCGGGAGGCACCTGGGTCGAAAGTTTTCTTTCAGGTGGAACGCTCAAGATAGAAACGATACGCGCCTGGCGCGATCCACTTTTCGGCGGCGTCAATCCCGAACCAATCGACATTAACCTGCGGGCCCTCAAACAACGTGTGCTTGAAGGCAAGGCCCTGGTCGGTCTGGCGACGGACGGCGACGCCGATCGGGTCGGCGCGGTAAACGAACTCGGGGCTACGATGACAATGCACGACGTTGTGCCGCTCATCCTGTTGCATCTGGTTCGTCAACGGAAAATGACAGGAGCGGTGGTGCGCACGTTTTCGCAGTCGGTATTGCTGAAGCGGATCGCGGCTGCTCACAATCTCAAGCTTTACGAAACAGCGATCGGCTTTAAGTACATTGCCGACTTGATGCTGAAGGACGACATTCTTATCGGCGCTGAAGAGTCCGGAGGCATTGGCGTAAAGGGCCACATTCCCGAGCGCGACGGCATGCTGAATTCACTCCTCTTCCTCGAGGCGATTATCACTGCCGGCAAACCGCCGTCCGAAATGCTGCGTGAGCTGCATCGGGAGTTTGGCGAATTCCACTTCGGCAGAAAAGATTTGCCCCTCGAAACTGCGCGCGGTGTGGAGTTGCTTGAAAAACTTGCAAAGGCGACCCCCGGCGAAGTTGCTCATTACGCAGTCAACGGAGTAGAGACTACGGATGGAACAAAACTACTTTTCGCAGACGAGTCGTGGTTGTTGTTCCGGCAATCGGGCACGGAGCCGGTGCTGCGTATCTATGCGGAAGCTACTAACGCTGCGAAGATGAATGCGTTGCTGACAGCGGGCGAAGAGCTGGCTCTGGGAAGGTGAGAAGTGCGAGCCCGCCCATTTATTCTTGTCAATCCCTTGTTTAGAAAAGCGAACTTGTCCGCCGAAGCGCTCGCGGGACAAATCCGCTACTAAACGATCCACCTCGTGGGGTTTTTGTCTATGAATTTGTAACGAAGAAGTTATTGACTCCTGGCCCAAAAGTAGTTACCCTTTGCCGTCCCCTTACAATCGATAAGTTGATTAGCCCCCTGGTCCAAGACAATCTCTGAGGAGGTTTGCGATGAGTTTGGGTTTGATTTTATTGATCATCTTGATTCTTCTGCTTCTGGGCGTAATCCCTACCTGGCCCCACAGCCGAAATTGGGGCTATGGACCAAGCGGCGGCATCGGCCTTATCTTGATAATCGTCCTGATCCTGTTTTTGCTAAAGGTCATCTAGACGAGAACTCATCCACCGCTCGTCCGTACTAACTGAACGAGCAACGACTAGCGGACAGCAAGCGCGCGAATGCCCGAACTACCAGAGGTTGAACATGTCGTGCGTGCGCTGCGCCGGGTTGTCCTCGGACGGCGCATAATGGCCGCTGAAATGAAGCTTCCTCGTCTCTTAGCCGGCTCCTCCCCGGCCTCATTCAAACGCAAACTACGCGGCGCGCGGATTGACGATGTCGGGCGTCGCGGCAAATACATCTTGATCGGTCTCAACTCGAAACCGGGGTCCGCAACGGATCAGGTGCTGCTGGTCCACCTGCGGATGACGGGGAAATTTCTTTGCGTCGGAACAGACGAACCTTTGCCGCCTTATCATCACGTCGTCTTCTATCTGGACGACGACAGACGGCTCGTCTTTTGCGATATGCGGCAGTTCGGCCGCATGCGTCTGCTGGCGAGAAAAGCGTTAGCGAAGTTGCCACAAATTCAAGCTCTGGCCCCTGAGCCACTCTCAGAAGATTTCAGCTTCGACTATTTCGTTGAGACGCTTTCACAATCGCGCCGCTGTTTGAAGCAATTGCTTTTGGACCAGACGAGGGTCCTGGGCCTCGGCAACATCTACGCCAGCGAAGCTTTATTTCTCGCCGGCATTAGTCCCCTCAAAGCTGCTAACAGTTTGTCAAAGAAACGCGCATTGAGACTGCATCAGGCCATTCGAGATATTCTTCAGGAAGCGATAGATGCCGGCTCGACGTTAAGAATTGATTTCGGCGACGGCAATGGGAGTTACTTTGGAACCACCGAGCGATTCTGGCGCGTGTATGAGCGGCAAGGTGAACCGTGCGTCAACTGCGGCGCCGCTATACGCCGCGTGGTCCAGGGTGGCCGTTCAACTTACTTCTGTCCAAGGTGTCAGCGGAGATAATGACGTGTTCGTTTCGAGGCGGGACTGGTCCCGCCCTAAGCGTCGGCACAAGTGCCTACTCTAAGCGATTAAAAGCGGGCGGTCGCCTCTTGCTAGCCAAGACGAGTATGATTCCTCCATGAAGATCAAAGTCGTAGTGCACGAAGCAGAAGAAGGTGGTTTCTGGGCGGAGGTTCCAGCCCTTCCCGGATGGGCCACGCAGGGAAAGACCTTTGAGGAGTTGCTTCATAATCTCTACGAGGCAGTCGAGGGTTGCTTGTCCGTTGAGGTTTCGGCGACGCAACTTAATGGATGAGGCTACAGGACGGGTATGGTAAAAGAAGAACCCGACAAAGATATCGATCAAGTTTTCGTGGAACAACCTATTGAGGAACTGCCCGGACTGCGAGGCTGGGAATTTATCCGTTGCGAAAGAGAATTTTATGATGATCCAAATCGGAGGATTATTTATCTCAAGAATGCTCGGAACGAGGACGTTACCATAAGGTTCTTAGCCGCTTTCCAACCCGAAGGGTTGCGCGAGAGTAGCCGGGGGTCGAAGCGAAGCGGAGACCACCGGAAGCTAGCGCGGACTAACCGCACCCCAAAGGGGTGCCAGCCGCGCTTCACAGAAGGTACTTCTCATCATAATCAACTCCTGCCTTCTCCAACAGTTCTTTCAGTTCGTCAACGAACGAGTGCTTGCCGTGGTGTGTTTCCTGGTTCGCTATGTAGTTTCTCACGAAATTCGTCGCAGTAGGACCTACGGTGAACGCGGCGTATCCTTCTTGCCACGCGAAGCGGCGATCAAAATTGTCTTTCACCCAGTTGCTCGAGTCTTTTTTCATGTCGCGCATCAGATCTGCTAGGCAGTGCACTGGGCGCAGGCTTGCCAGCAAGTGCACATGATCGGCTACGCCGCCGACAATCTCAGCAACTCCATTCATTCTGCGAATAATACCTCCCAAATAGGAATGCACGCGCGGACGCCATCCAGCATTGATAAGCGGTCGCCGCTCCTTTGTGGAAAATACGATGTGGTAGTGAAGACTGAAAAAAGTTGAGCCCATCTTCGCTTTGATCTTCTGGCACCCTTCAGGGGTGCCCATCATCTCTTGCGTGCCGGTGGTCTCCGCTACGCTTCGACCACCGGCTACTATCTGACAGCCTTTCAGGCTGAGATTATTACACTCAGGACTCTGGTGCTAAGGAAGCACAAAGGTCACGCTTTCAGGACGATGCCGAGTCTTTTGCATGGCATACATTCGGCCTTAGGAAGAACTACAAATGACAAATCTCTGTTCTTCCGGCCATGTCCTACAAATTCGCCAGAATAAAATCCGTCATCATCGTGCGCAGGTGCTTTACCAGGAGCGGATCCGTGACGCCGTGGCGCGACTTTGGATAGAGCATCAATTGAAACTGCTTCCCGGCTTTCTGCAATTCATAAACCAACTGAATCGTATTCGCCATGTGCACGTTGTCGTCAGTGGCGCCGTGGATTAGCAACAATTTGCCGTGCAGATCTTTCGCGAAATTTACCGGTGAACTTTTCTTGTAACCTTCCGGATTATTCTGCGGAGTCTGCATGTAGCGCTCAGTGTAGATCGAATCGTAATTGCGCCAGTCGGAAACTGTGCCGCCGGCGATCCCCATCTTGAAACTCTGGCTGTGCGTGAGCGCGTAACTCGTCATGAATCCGCCATAGCTCCAGCCCCAAACGCCGATGCGTGAACCATCGACGTAAGGCTGGCTCTTGAGCCAGGCGATGCCGTCTTCCAAATCCCGCAATTCCAGTTCGCCAAAGTTCTTGTAAACCGGCCAGGTTGATTCGAGACCCTTTCCACTAGCCGTCCGGTTGTCGCAGATCCAGATAAGATAACCCTTCTCGGCCAGCAACTGATGCCACATGTATGTTGAACCGCCCCAACCGTTTTTCACTTGTGGTGCATGTGGCCCGCTGTAAGTAAACTCCAATACCGGGTACCTCCTGGCGCGATCGAAATCGGGCGGTTTGATCATCAGGGCTTCCATGGGAAAACCGTCGCGCGTTTTCACTTGCAGAAGCTCGGTCGTGCCAAGTTTGTATTGCTTCAACGCCCCGACCTTATTCTCATCGATGACACGCACCAGCTTGCCATCAGCATCGTAGAGACGCGTTTGCGTTGGTGTGTTTACATCGCTCCAGTTGTCGATGAAGAGATTGGAATCCGGACTTACTGACACTTTATGGGAGCCTTCGCCGGTTGTTACCCGTGTCAGACCAGTGCCGTCGAGTTTGACGCGATACGCTTGTGGCGCAATCGGGCTGTGTTCGGTAGCGGTAAAGTAAAGGAACCCCTTCTCTTCATCAAGGACCTCAAAGGAACTCACTTCCCAGCGGCCGTCCGTTACCTGCTGCAATAACTTTCCGTCCGCGCTGTAATGATAAAAATGGTCCCAACCGGTCCGCTCGCTCTGCCACAGGAACGAGCCATCCTTTAAAAAATTCGGATTATCGTTTATCCCGACCCAGGCTTTGGATGTCTCGTGCAGAATGGTGTTTGACTTGCCGTCGCTGGCATCGGCGAAATTCAGATCCAAAAACGTTTGCTCGCGGTTCTGTGCCTGATAGACGACTTTCTTGCCGTCAGGCGTCCACGTGACCCGCACAATCAACAAGTCATCGGGCTTGTATTTCGCAGTATCGATCCAACGCGTGGCGCCGCCACTTGCATTCACGACGCCGAGCTTGACGATGGGATTTGGATCGCCGGCCAACGGGTAGGCTGCAACTTCCAACGTCTGGTGATAAGGGATGTGGTCAACGACCGTGTATTCGTGCACCGGGTTCTCGTCAATGCGCAGGTAGACAAGCGAAGTTGAATCCGGACTCCACCAGTAAGCTTCAAAATTTCCACGACCGTAGAGCTCTTCCTGATAAACCCAATCGAGCCGTCCGTTGAGAATCTTTGCACCACCGTCCGTCGTCAGGGCGCGTTCCTTCTTTGGCGCCAGATCAAAGGCATACATGTTCCCGTTGCGAACAAATGCGATCGTGCGACCATCGGGACTAAAGGTTTCACCAACTTCTTCGTCCGGGTTTTCAGTTACGCGCAATGCTTTGTCACTGCCGAATTCGTAGTAATAGAGATCGTTGTTCAGGTTGAGGAGTACGGCAGTTTCGCTCGCATTCATTAGGTAGGAACCACGATTGGCCAGTTCCTTCGCCTCGGCGGCACTTATCCCTGGCAGCGCGGCAAAAGCCGCCTGCATCTTTGCGGTATCGAAAAAAGCAGTTGCTTCGCCGGTGATGGCATCAACCTTTTGCAGCCTGGGGAGGTCTTTCTTCATCGCATCATTTGACAGCAGGTAATGCCGTCCATCTTTGAGCCAGCGAATGTTTGGAACCGTACCGTTGAAGTTAACTTTTTTTGCGGGATCGAAAATGTCGTCGATGGTCAACAGCTTCTGCTGGGCGAGCGTCGGCAGCGAAATAGAAAATAGAAATAGGACCGCAAACAAGACTCTTATCGGGTTCTTCAAAACAATAATTTCCTCAGACCTGGGAAACCCAGGATTAGGTTCCAACTTACGTTAATGCCTACGCCGCTCGTGGCGTCATCTTCTTAATTAGCGGTGTTAGCACTGCTAACACAAAGGCGGCGATCAGGGTGATGCCGGCGAATGTCCCAAACGCCCGCGTTAGCACTGCAGGGTCGTTTCCTGCGAAGAAGCGCGTCGTCAGCCCAGCAATGTAGCTGCCTATGGAGATCGAGAGGAACCATACACCCATCATCAACCCAACCATGCGCGCAGGCGCCAGCTTCGTCACGGTGCTCAAGCCCACGGGACTCAAGCAAAGTTCGCCAATGCTCTGCAAAAAGTAAACGAAAATCAACCAGAGCGGACTAACCCGGCCACCCCCGGTGAGCATGGATGCTATGGTCACAACGACGAAGGCGAGCCCGGCGAAGAGCAATCCGAAAGTGAATTTGCCGGGGCTCGACGGTTGCCGATCTCCCATTTTTTGCCAGATCCCCGCAAACACCGGGGCCAGGATGATAATGAAAATCGGTTGCACCGATTGAAACCAACTCGACGGATAAGCCCACCCGAAAATCGTTATACGCGTTAGCCTATCTGCGAATAGCGTAAGGCTTGAGCCGGCCTGTTCAAACGTCATCCAAAATACAATTGAAAACAGAAACAGAATGAAGATGACTAACACATTCTTAAGCTCACTACCTGCAAGCAGCCGAACCGTTCCTAATAAATAACCCACAAAAAAGAATACGACACAGGGAAACAAGGCTGAGACAACTCCAGCCTCGCCAAAATAGAGGCCCAGTGCTGCACCAGTGACACCTCCAACTGCGGCTAGCGCCCCGGTAACATAATCGAAACTCTCTGATCTTGCGGTTGCAGTCTTTTTTTCGGGCCTGGCTCCAACGTCTCTAAGGCGGTTACGACCGATCACATATTGAATCAAACCGAGCGTCATTCCCACGCCGGCTGCGCCAAAACCAAAATGCCAGCTGCTCTTCGGATCGAAACCCATCGACGAGATGAAATTTCTGAACCATATGTGTTGCGCGAGAAACCCAACCACAATAGGAGAAAGGAAGGCCCCGAGATTGATGCCCATGTAGAAGATCGAAAAGCCTGCGTCGCGGCGCTCATCCTTGTCGGAGTACAGCTGACCCACCATCGCACTGATGTTGGGCTTGAGCAGACCAGTGCCGATAGCAATCAAAACCAGCCCAGCATAAAAGCTTGGCAAGCTGCTGACCGCCATCGAATAGTGTCCACAGGCTATGATGATGCCGCCTATCAACACAGCCCGGCGAGCTCCCAAAATCCGATCCGCCAACCAGCCGCCGACGAGAGGTAAATACCAAACAGACGAAACATACGTCGCGTAGATCACGCTGGCATATTTTTCGTCGAAGCCGAGTCCGCCCTCAACCAAACTCTTCGTCATGTAGAGCGTCAGGATCGCACGCATCCCGTAGTAGCTGAAGCGCTCCCACATCTCGGTGAAGAACAAGGTGGACAGTCCGCGCGGATGCCCAAAGAATCCTCGATCAGTAACGGACGTGGAACTTGCTCCGGTGGCATCGACTGATGTGCTCATGGCAATGTCCTTATTCGGGTCTTGTAAAGCGCGCGCAAGCGGCAGCTATCGGCCGACACACAAGCTTTAACTTCGGGGAGAGTTTTGCGTTCGAGAATCCGGAAACGCAAAGTAAATTAGAAGAACGTGAGCATTCAGCCAAAATAACCAGTAGCCTGTCAAGGTTGTTGGCTAATTTAACCAAGGGACCGTGAGCGGGGAGCATTCGGTAACTGCTCTGGGGCATTCCAATAACGGCTTAGGCTGCGCGCCTGATGTGCGGAAGTCAGAGAGGTTATGTGAAAAATCCAGATTGAACTCATGGAGCGCAACGCGATCACACTCTAGAGTCACAACCTCAAGGTTAGGAAGGGGCTATACCCCCGCCCTCAAGTAGCAATTCTCTCAGGTTACGAAGCGAACTATGGAGATTGCTAACCTCATGATCAGGAAGACTGCGCTCACTTGAATGACTTTTTTGCGTGACAGAGCGGGGGTATACCCTTTCCCAACCATGAGACTTTCAGCGTTGAGGTGTTCCCTTCCTTCTCGAATGACTGCTTGACAGTCTCGTTTGCGTCGGCGTATAAGCACAACTGGAAAACGTGGTGAGTTAAGGCGACTTGCGGCCACGTAAAACAACCCGCTAAACAGCTCGGGCAAGCCCGAAAGGACCAAACCCGAAAACTTCAGCACTGATGAAGTCCCGCGTTGTTTAGCGCGGGACTTCTGATTTTGGACTGCTGACTTCGGATTGCAGATTTAAAGAAGCTTCAGGGCTCGGGAAATTTGACGCCAGAACTAAGCGACATGACTTAACCGCATAGTCTTAGCTTCGAATCCGCAATCACCAATCCGCAATCCGAAATTGCTCGGAGCATATGGAACCCTTCAGAAACATCCTTGAGTCAGACAGTATTCACGTCTTTGACGGCGCGATGGGGACGATGCTCTACGCAAAGGGCATCTATATCAATCGCTGTTACGACGAACTGAACCTTACGAACCCGGATCTGGTCCAGGAGATTCACGCAGAATACGTTAGTGCCGGCGCCGACATTATCGAGACCAACACTTTTGGCGCAACTGCACATAACCTGCATCAGTATGGTCTCGAAGGAAGTCTGCGCGATATCAACATTGCCGCGGCACGAATCGCGCGCGAGGCCGCGGGTGACCGCGCCTACGTCGCCGGCGCCATCGGCCCTCTTTCGTTGCGCATCGAGCCATATGGGCCAACGTCTTTCGACGAAGCAAAGGAAATGTTCAAGGACCAGGCTGCGGCATTGCTCGAAGGCGGAGTTGATCTTTTCGTGCTCGAGACTTTCTCCGACATCTCGGCAATTCGTCAGGCGCTCAGCGCAGTTCGCGAGCTTTGTGATCTACCAGTAATCGCGCAGATGACCATCCTCACTGATGGCAATACTTCATACGGCACCACACCCGAACTTTTCACCGCACGTTTGGACGAATGGGGCGCGGATGTCATTGGACTAAATTGCGGTGTCGGCCCGGCAATTATCCTGAGCGCTTTGGAGAAGATGCGCGGCGTCACAAAAAAGAAACTCTCAGCGCAACCAAACGCCGGTTTGCCTCGCGACGTCCAGGGCCGCCAGTTTTATATGTGCTCGCCCGAGTACATGTCGAAGTTTGCCAAGCGCTTTATCCAGTCAGGCGCAAAATTCATAGGCGGCTGCTGTGGCACGACGCCCGCGCACATCAAACTAATCTCCGACGCGGTTCGCGCCGCTTCACCGCGCGCGCAGAGAGTGGTGCTGTCGTCGGGACCGTTAGGTGTGGTCACGGAAGTCCCGCCGGCAGATTTGAAAATCGTGCCGCCTGAGGAGCGTTCAAACTGGTCGCGAAAAATTGTCAACGGCGAGTTCGTCACTTCCGTGGAAGTGCTGCCACCGAAAGGCGTTGATGCGCAAAAGACGTTGGATTCAATTCGACTATTAAAGGAAGCGGGCGTGGATGGGGTAAACATTCCTGACGGTGCGCGCGCGCAGTCGCGCATGAGCGCGATGGCCACAGCCGTGCTGGTCGAACAGCAGATCGGAATCGAGTCAGTCCTGCATTACTGTTGCCGCGATCGCAATCTGTTGGGGATGATGTCCGACTTGTTGGGAGCCTCCGCGCTGGGCCTGCGCAACCTGCTACTCATCACGGGTGACCCGCCGAAGATGGGGCCGTACCCGGACGCAACCGCCGTTTTCGATATCGATGCGATCGGCCTGACGAACATGGTCAACAAGTTGAACCATGGACTCGATATCGGCAACAACCCGATTGGCCAACCCACGGCTTTCTGCATCGGCGTCGGCGTGAATCCGGGCGCTATCAATCTAGATGAAGAGATTCGGCGCTTTGAATACAAGGTTGAAGCGGGCGCTCAGTATGCGATTACGCAACCGGTGTTTGATACGGAACAACTTCGCGATTTCATCAAACGCATCGAGCACGTGAAGATTCCGATTGTCGCCGGCATCTGGCCGCTGGTGTCTTATCGCAATGCGGAGTTCCTGCACAATGAAGTTCCCGGCGTGCGCGTTACGCCGTCGATTATGGAGCGCATGCGCGCCGCGTCGGCGATCAGCAAAGAAGCCGGGCGCGACGAAGGATTGAAGATCGCGCGCGAGTCGCTGCTGGAAGTGCGCGACGTAATTCACGGTGTGCAGGTGTCCGCGCCGTTTGGCAATGTAAAATACGCACTCGAGGTTTTCGAAGCGTTAGATGGTTTCGCCTCCAGGCAGGCTACGCAGAAATAGCGCGGATTTGGCCCGCTTTTTTCTATGGGTGTCCTCGTTCGAAAGTCACTTCATCAGCCGGTACTGATGCAGTTTGGCTTGA
>DIYZ01000123.1:0-4336 GCA_002427845.1 Chloracidobacterium sp. UBA6041
CAATCCCACCCCCGAAGCCTACTTCGTCAGCCAACTCAGCCCGAGTATGGCGATCGAGTGGACATTCCAAAACACCAACACGCTGAGTTGCACGCGCAACTCCAATGGCACGATTACCTGCGTGTCCGATCACCCCAATGGCTTCGAGTGGTGCGTAAACGCACCGGCGATTGACGCCAATGGAGTGGTCTATGCGAACAGCGAAGATGGCAACATGTATGCGATTAATCAGGGCGGCACGTTGAAACAGAGGCTCTTTCAACAACTAGCATTGGGAGCGGCTTATACTCCGGCGTCGCTGGGTGGCGACGGCAAGATCTACTCGCAGAACGCTGGACATTTGTTTGTAATCGGGCGTTAGCGGGCGAGTGTTCTGTTCAACTAACGGCTGCTGAGTATTAAGCGGTCGCAACTAAAAGATGGCCCAGGCAATGGTGTCTGGGCCATTCATTTAGCGAGCTGTTACGTTGCTACCTTCCGAGAACGTGCCGGAGAGCGCTTTCCAGTTCATTGTATTGGAAGGAAAACGCGGACAGTTTCAGCTTCAAGGGATCGACACGCTGGCTCGACAACAGCAGCGCATCGGCCATTTCCCCAAACATCAAACGCACGCCGAAAGCGGGAATGGGAAATATCGTCGGGCGCGAAAGCACCTTACCCAACGTCTTTGTGAACTCTGCATTCGTTACCGGATTTGGCGCGACGAAATTTACCGAACCCGTCAGCGAATCATTGGCTAGCGCAAACTTGATCCCGCCAACCACATCGTCCAGCACAATCCAGCTCATCCACTGCTTGCCGCTGCCAATCTTCCCACCAATGCCCATGCGAAACGGGGGCAGCATTTTTGCCAGCGCGCCACCCTTTTCATCCAGGATGATGCCGAAGCGCGTGTTCACAACGCGAATGCCCTTCTCTACGGCCAGAGCCGTCGCGTTTTCCCATTCCACGCAAACTTCCGCAAGAAAATCTTTGCCAGAGTCGCTGGTTTCCGTAAGCGTTTCATCGCCACGATTGCCGTAGTAACCAATCGCCGAAGCGGAGATAAGTGTCCCCGGCGGCTTCGACAAATTCGCCAACGCATCGCCCAGTAATCGTGTCCCTTTCACGCGGCTCTCGCGAATCCGCTTCTTCTTTTCTTCAGTCCAACGCCCTTCCGCAATGCTCTCGCCGGCCAGATGGACCGCCGCATCAAAACCTTCGAGGCGCGCCAGCGCGATGCTGTAGCGTTCGGGACTCCATTCAATCTCCGCTTGCGAGCGCGGCGCGTGCCTCACGAGACGAAAGATCTCGTGGCCATCCCCGTTGAGCGATTCGATCAGGGCGGTTCCAACCAGCCCGTGTGATCCACTAATAAGAATTCGCATAATGAGCTTTTCTCCCCGCGCTTCTCATACAAAAGTCCTTGCTACTAACTGTTAGACGACTGTGCGGACATTATCGTTCTTCGCGCGCGTGTTTCCAGTAGAATCCGCGCGTCGCATGATCTGCTAACGTCTGCGAACGATTGCACCCACTAATATTTGCCCCAGTCGTTTTATTCTAGCAGACCTATCGTCACCCAACCGCAAACCCGACTCTGCGTAGCGGGTTAGTTTGACGTTCGCGAAAAACAACTTTTCGCTGGGAGCGCGAGCGCCCCTCGCCCGCGCTCCCAGTAACCGGTCGATCACTTAGCCTAATTCAAACTGACCCATTACCCGCGTCCGCTTGGCATCTGAACCACCGCCCGCCGCCTGATCGCAAAAGAAAGACTTTTGTGCGTCGTCTCAGAATGACTTTTTCTCTTGTCCTCGTCGCCCTGATGTTGTGCCTGCTTGTCTGGCAAAGCGCGCGAATGCAAACGCCGCTGCGGCGCATCACCAACACCAGCGAAGAAGGGATCAGCATTAACCCGTCGATCAGCGGCGACGGGCGGGTGGCCGCTTTTGAATCGACGGAAGACATCGCCGGCGCGGGGGGCAATGAAAGCTTTCGCGCTATTCGCGCCAACGTCTCGGTCGATCCGCCAACCTTTCTGCAAATGGGTGCGACGCGTGCGGCCGCGCCTGCTGTCTCGCAAGACGGTTCGCGCATCGCGTTTGCTTCCCGGGACAATCCGCTGGGAACTAACAACGATGGCAACTCAGAAATCTTTCTGCATGACGGCGCCCGGCTGATTCAGGTAACCAAGACTTTGCCCGGAGACATCACTGAGCGCGTGGCTAATGGGAACTTCCAACCTTCAATCTCGGATGACGGCCGCTTCATTGCCTTTTCATCGAACCGCGACCTCACGAATCAGAATTCCGACGGCAACTTTGAGATTTTCATTTACGACACCGTAGCGTTCAGCCTCACTCAACTTACGAATTCATCCGGAACGGTCGGGTTCACAGACGCCAAGATCAGTGGCAACGGATCCGTTATTGCCTATATCAACGATCAAGGAGTCATCCCCAGCACGAAACGCGATCTGTTACTGCAGAATCGCCTCGAGCTTTCTCCGGTTCGCGTGCTTGCCGCAAACGCCGACTTGCTCTCGCTCACCTTCGGCCGGGCCATCAGCGATGACGGCACGCGCGTGCTTTGGACGGCGCAAACCGCGACCAATTCGAGCCAGGTGTTTCTCTACGACGGCCGCAACAACATTACGCGGCAGATTACGTCGTTGGGCGCGCGCGTTACAGATGTTGCCCTGCAACCCACAATCAGCGGCAATGGGTCGCGCGTCGCTTTTGCCACACGCCGCACCGTGATTCCTCCCGCGTCTGACGGCGGCGTCGATCTTTATGCTTACGATATTCCTTCAGCGACATTTGCACGCGTGACCAATGCGCCGGCGAGCGCAACTGCCGAGGTTGTTTCTTCTCTGAGTGATGATGGCTCGGTAATCGCTTTCAACTTTCCAAGGGTTCTTACCGGAGTTTCGAATCAGGATTTTGCGAACAATTCGGAAATTTACGTTACGGCGACCACGGCCCCACCGGCGTTCGGAACGCTGGCTGTGCTGAACGGCGCTTCCTTTGGCCACGAACCATCAGCGATTAGGTCGGTCGCAACCGACAGTATTGCAGTAGCTCGAGGTAATGAGCTCGCGAAAATTACTGAGCAATCTCAACCGCTGCCTGACGGAACTTTCCCCTTAACTGTCGGTGGCACGACGGTCGCGGTTAACGAGCGGCGGGCCCAGATCTTTTATGTGTCGCCAACGCAAGTCAATTTCCTGGTACCGCCTGCGACGGAAATCGGCACGGCGGAAGTTATCGTCACCAACTCCGACGCCTTTCCCAGTCGCGGCAATGTGCAGGCGCTACGCGCCGCACCGGGTGTTTTCACGTACGGCGGAGACGGCCTGGGCGAAGGCGTGATCTTGAATGCCGAGACATTGCAGCGAGGGCCTTTTGATCCCAGCAGCGGCAACCTGCGCCTGATTGTTTTTTCCACGGGTGCGCGCAATGGCTCGCAGCTCTCGCTGACTGCCGGAGGGCGTGCGCTGGTAGTTGAATCAATCATCAAGTCGCCAACCATTCCAGGGCTTGATGAGGTTCACGTGCTTGTGCCAGCGGACTTGCGGGGCGCCGGGATCGTTGATCTTGTAATCACTGCTGACACGATAGACAGCAATCCGGTGACCATGACTTTCGCCGGAGACGCGCGGCGCGACATCGTCGTCAATGAATTCCTTGCCGACCCTCCCGACGGAATAACCGGAGACGCGAATCATGATGGCGTGCGCAGCGCCGGCGACGACGAATTTGTGGAGTTGGCTAACTCTACAAACCACGACATTGCTATTGGCGGTTACCAGATTCTGACCCGAAGCGGCGCCGGAACCAGCGATGCCCTGCGTCAGACGTTTGTCGCCGGCACCATTCTGCCCGCCTGTTCCGCAATCGTCGTGTTTGGCGGAGGCGGCCCGGCTTTTGATCCGGCCAATGCTGCTTTCGGCGGTGCGCAGGTATTGAAGTCTTCCTCGGGCAGTCTTTCGTTGCTCAATTCAGCGGGGGTAATTACGCTCCGCGATCAGAACGCCGCCATAGTCAACCTTGTTTCTTACGGTGGCTCGACAGGCTTCAAGGCCGATGCCAACCAATCGTTGACTCGATCGCCTGACATTACCGGAAACTTCACACTGCATCTGGCTGCCAGCGATGGCGCGCGCAGCTTCAGCCCGGGTACTCGCGTCAACGGCGGGCCGTTTGTTACGTGTTCGCCCGTAACGCGCGTTGAAGTGTCCCCGGCTTCGGCGACGATCGCGCCGGTCGGGCAACAGCAGTTTAGCGCTCGCGCTCTTGATGAAAACGGTCAGGAATTGAGCGGTGTGATCTTCACGTGGAAATCCAGTGACACTTCC
>DIYZ01000123.1:4508-9854 GCA_002427845.1 Chloracidobacterium sp. UBA6041
ACGGCGACTGCGCGAGGTGTTCACTCGCCACCCATTGTTCTGACTGTGCGCCAGGTTCTGACCCGGATTGACGTGACGCCTCTGAACGCTTCTATTCCTGCCGGCGGCACGGAACAATTCACCGCCCGGGCATTTGATCAGAATAACAATGCGATGGCCGGCGTGACTTTCGCCTGGGACTCAATGAACCCGACCGCCGCTAATGTGAATCAGGCGGGCCTAGCGATGGGCCAGAACGTCGGTGAGACTTCAATCACGGCGTCAGCTCAGGGGGTTACCGGTTTCGCTTTGCTCAGCGTGACTGGTCCAACAATCGTTTTTAATGAGGTGCTGGCTGATCCTCCGGGCGGTGCGTCCGATCTCGTTGGCGATGCCAACCACGACGGCGTTCGTAGTTCGAATGATGATGAATTCGTGGAGTTCGTGAATCTAACTGGCGCAGCGATCGATCTTTCCGGTTGGACGGTGCGCACACATGCTACAGGCAGCGCGACGGAGACCACCCGCCACACATTTGCTACGCGGAGTAATCTGCCGGCGAGCGAAGCAATCGTGATTTTCGGCGGCGGCACCTTTGATCCTGCTAACCCGGTGTTCGGCTGCGCCAGAATAGTGAAGGCTTCCTCGGGAGGCCTCTCGCTAACCAATTCCGGACTGACAGTGGTCCTGCGTGACGCCTCAGGTAATCTTGTCGTCCAGTTTTCTTATGGCGGCACGAGTGGATTGGACGGCGACAACGATCAATCGCTCACGCGCTCCCCCGATAACACCGGAGACTTTGTGCAACACATTGGCGCTGCCGGCGCGAACGGCAGGAAATTCTCACCGGGGCTTAAGGTTGACGGTACACCCCTTGGCCCCTGTCCCGGTCACCTTACGAGCATTACGATCTCGCCTGTATCCGCGAGCGTTGCCACGGGCGAATCGACGCACTTTACTGCCCAGGCTTTTGACGAGTACGGCCGACCATTGTCTGAGACCACCATCGAGTTTGCTTCCGATAACAACGCTGTTGCCATCATTGACTCAGTGATCACAAACTCTGCGGGCGGCAGTGCCGTGGCGGCCATCACAGGGCAGGGTGCGGGCACAGCCGTCATAACCGCTGCAGCAGACGCAGGCATAACGCGAGTGATAAGTAATCAGGCAACGCTGTCCGTAACTCCTCGCGTGACTCGCGTCGAAGTTTCGCCTGCGCGGGCCGACATCAATCGCGGTAACACACAACAGTTCACGGCCACGGCGTTTGATCAAAACAATCAGCCTCTGACGGGCATAGCATTCACCTGGTCGTCAGGTAACGCAAACGTCGCGATTGTTAATGCCAACGGTCTCGCCACCGGCCTCGGTATCGGTCAAGTGGCCATTACCGCAACAACCGCCGACGGAACAGGGGCCACGATCTCCGGGACTGTGGCCTTAGCGGTGCGCGTGCCGCTGGTGATCAATGAAATTCTGGCAGACCCAGCCGGCAGCACAAGCGCCGACTTGGCTGGAGACTCGAACCGTGATGGCGTTCGCGATAGCGATGACGATGAGTTCGTCGAACTGCTAAATAATTCCAGCGACGCGGTAAACATTTCCGGCGTGGTCATTGCTGACAGCGCCAGCAATCGGTTCACCTTCCCGGCAAATACAACTCTGGCTGCCGGACGCGCGGTCGTGATCTTTGGAGGCGGCAGTCCGCCAATCAATGATCCGGCATTTGGCGGGGCGCTGATTGTTACAACGAGCACGTTGAGTCTGAGCAATACCGGAGACACGGTGACAGCGAAGCTTCCAGTGGCAGGCGCAGACGTTGTCATCGATTCACACGCATACGGCGCGGAAGGCGGCAGCGATCATTCGTTAACACGCTCGCCCGATGCTGAAGTTGGTTCGGCGGGAGGCAGCTTCGTGGCCCACACGTCGGCGACAAACGCTGCGGGACGTCTTTTCTCGCCCGGCACGCGCGCCGATGGCACACCCTTCGGCTCCCCGCTCATTACGCGGATTGCGATCCTACCTGACACCGCCGCCGTTAACATCGGCGCAGCGCAGTCGTTCACGAGTCATGCCTACAGCGACGCAGGCGGATCGGAAGTGGAGGTTTTCAACGTTTGCTTCATTTGGGATTCAAGCGATACGACGAAGGCTACGGTAGTTCCAAACACCGGCGCGGCAACGACCGCAACCGCTATCGCCGCCGGCAACTCAATAATCCGTGCGCGCGCAGGCGCTCTACAAGGAACGGCAATGCTTACTGTTAATCCGCCGCCGCCCACACTCACTATCGATGACGTTACGCAGAACGAGGGTAACAATGGCCCCGCCACATTCACCTTCACTGTTACGTTGTCGGCGGCCGCGCCGGCAGGTGGCGTTTCTTTTGACATCGCCACTCACGATGATACAGCGACTGTGGGCGACGGCGATTACGTTGCGAGGACGTTAACCGCCCAGACGGTTCCAGCCGGAAGTCAGACTTACAACTTCGACGTTACCGTAAATGGCGATTTGAAGATCGAGCCAAACGAAACGTTCTTCGTTGATGTCACCAACGTGACCGGAGCAAATATTGGTCGCGCTCATGCGTTAGCCATGATTCAAAACGACGATAATCCGCCCACGCCGGCGCTTTCCGTAAGCGACGTCTCGCAAAACGAAGGTAACAACGGAACAAGTACATTCACATTCACAGTCAGTCTTTCGATACCTGCACTTGCGGGCGGCGTCACGTTTGATATCAGCACTACCGACGCTACCGCGCATGACCATGATCCGGCCACCGAAGACAACGATTACCTGCCGCGAAGTCTGGCGGCCCAAACCATTCCCGAGGGAACGCAAACCTATACATTCAATGTCACGGTTAACGGCGACACCCTCGTCGAGCCAGATGAAACTTTCTTCGTCAACGTGACAAATGTTTCTGGTGCCAACGTCGCAGACAGTCAGGGCCAGGGAACAATTCAGAACGATGACACTCCCCTGCTTGTCATTAGTCAGATTTACGGCGGCGGCGGCAACACCAGTGCTACTTATCAGAACGACTTCATCGAGATCTTCAATCGCGGCACGACTACCGTAGACTTTTCGGTCACGCCTTACTCCGTGCAATACGCCGCAGCCACGAGCGCCTTTAGCACCAACAAGACAGACATCACTGCCGGTGTTGTTGAACCGGGCCAGTACTTCCTCATTCGCGAGGCCTCGGGCGGCGCGGCGGGCTCGGCGCTGCCGACCCCAGATGCGACGGGCAATATTAATCTTGCGGCCACCGCCGGTAAGGTTGCATTGGTTGTTGGCACGACACTCTTCAACAGCGCGACGTGTCCCGGCGACGATGGTATTAGCCCCTTCAATCCGAATGTGGCGGCCATCGCGGACTTTGTTGGCTACGGCAGCACGGCAAATTGCTATGAAGGTAGCGCACCGGTCGCGGTTTCTGGTACAAACTCAAACGCCCGATCCGTTATCAGAACGATTAGCTGCACTGACACGAATAACAGCGCCGCCGATTTCAGCAATCCTACAACTGCGCCGACGGCCCGCAACACGGCCACGACATCTGCTCCATGTCCTTAGCGAACCCTAAGCCCTTCTCTTCCCCACCGCGGGCTACACCTAAGCTGGTAACGCTGCTACTGATCTTTGTAGTCACCGCTGGTAATGCGTCGCTCACCTATTCTCAACAAACGAACAAACGAAAACTGGCGGCTGAGGTGCGCACAGAGTTTCTGCACGCCTGGAACGGCTACAAGAAGTATGCGTGGGGACATGACGATCTGAAACCGCTCAGCAAGGGGTATCACGATTGGTATGCGGAACCGCTTTTGATGACGCCCGTCGATGCCCTCGACACGATGTTCCTCATGGGCTTTAAAGACGAGGCCACCAGCACTAAGAGCTACATCATCCAAAATCTTTCTTTCGACAAAGACATCTACGTCCAAAATTTCGAGATCACGATCCGACTGCTGGGCGGTCTGCTTTCCAGTTACCAACTGACCGGCGACAAGCGACTGTTGGCGCTCGCCGAAGATTTGGGAAACAGGCTGCTGCCGGTTTTCGATTCTCCCACGGGGCTGCCTTATAGATTCGTCAATCTCAAAACAGGAAAAGTGCGCGGCGCCGAAAGCAACCCAGCGGAAACCGGCACATTACTTATCGAATTTGGCACGCTCAGCAAACTAACCGGCCGGCCCATCTTCTACGACAAAGCCAAGCGCGCACTGGTGGAGACTTACAAGCGGCGTTCTGCCATCGGATTAGTCGGCGAGAAAATCAACGTTGAGACCGGCAAGTGGACGAACACCGATAGCCACATCAGCGGGGCCATCGACAGTTACTATGAATACCTTTTGAAGTGCTGGCTCCTGTTTGACGATCAGGATTGCCGGCGCATGTGGCTCGACAGTATCGCGGCGATCAACAAGTATCTTCCCGACGAAGTCGACCGCGAAGTCAGCCGGCGTCTTGAGCGGGAACTCTGGTACGGTCACGCCGATATGAATACCGGCAAGCGCACCGCCACCACGTATGGCGCACTCGATGCCTTCTTTCCGGCAGTGCTGGCGCTCTCAGGTGATCTAAAGCGCGCGGCTCGTTTGCAGGAGTCATCTTTCAGGATGTGGAAACTGCACAATATCGAGCCGGAAGAAATCAATTACCAGACAATGGAGGTTACGTATCCCGGTTATCCTCTGCGGCCGGAGATCATTGAGTCCACTTATTATCTTTATCACTACACTAAAGACCCGCATTACCTGGCGATGGGCCAGACGCTGTTCGCGGATTTCATGAAGCACTGCAGGACGGAAGAGGGTTATGCAGCGCTGCAGAGCGTGGTTACGAAAGAGAAATCCGACTCCATGCAAAGCTTCCTCTTTGCCGAGACTTTCAAATACTTCTACCTGCTTTTCGCGCCGGCAAGAACACTAAACTTCGACAAAGTGATCTTCAACACCGAAGCCCACCCCATCCAGCGCACGTGGTAGCAGTAGACACTCAAAGCTCCGGAGGAGCTAAATGTTTATAGTAACCGTCGGTATAGCTCAATCAAGCTCCGGACGGAGCGAAATATCTATCGCCCATAAATGGGCTTAGAATAAGAGAGAGTCACATGGTCTATAGACATTCCGTCCCTACCGGGACTAAACGACCAACGCTCAAGACCCCCCAATCGCAGTTGGAACCTACGGCAGGTCTCGTCCACTAGTTTGCCATTGCGACTGCAAGGAAAATCATCGAGGGATCGGGCTGTTTAGAAAGCGGACTTGTCCGCCGCTTCGTTTTCCGACGGTGCACAAGTGCGCTCTCTAAACGGATTTCTGTTGAGTTGTGGAGTGCGGTGACCTGTCACCG